>NZ_JBARYR010000401.1:0-20654 GCF_049648075.1 Rubrivirga sp.
TGATCTCGTCCTTTGGACGCTTCCTCAACTTGAGCCCAAACGCCATGTTGTCGAAGACCGACATGTGCGGGTAGAGCGCGTAGTTCTGGAAAACCATCGCGATGTCCCGGTCCTTCGGCTCGACGTCATTGACCACGCGATCGCCGATGCTCAGCGTGCCCGAGGAGATCGACTCGAGCCCCGCGATCATGCGTAGAGTCGTGGACTTGCCACAACCCGACGGGCCGACCAGGACGACAAACTCACCGTCCTCGATGGACAGGACGACGTCGTGAACGGCCTCGAACCCGTTGTCATACACCTTTCGGACATGATCGAGTTCGACGCGGGCCATGTAGAGCTGGACAGTACGGATGAGAAAATAGAGGTCAGGAGCTTCGGAGATGACGCCCGTAGCTTGACCTTCCAGATCAAATCCAGTCTATGTCATTGCTTCCCGTCTGTGTTATCGGATCCGCCTACACTGGGTCCGAGAGAGGAATCTCAGCCGATGTTCTCGCTTCGCGAGCGCTCGGACTCGCGCCACGGCCCGTCTACACCTCTATCGTGGTCGCTAGCGACTCGCTCGTGAGTGACGTGACTGACGTCCCCGTGGACACCGTCATCGCTCAACTCGATCACGTCCTCGAGGTCGGTCCGGTGGCCGGCGTCAAGATTGGGATTTTGGGAGGACCCAAAACCGCGAACGCCGTCCTCGAGGCCGCGCCGAGCTTGGGCGGGCCGGTCGTTCTGGACTTGGTCGCATCAGGACCGAGTGGCGAAACGGTTCTGTCCGCGAGAGGCATCGACGCCGTCGCGCAGCATCTCGGAGCCGCCGACCTGGTCACGATCTCCAAAGCCGACGCAGAGTTGGTCACCGGAGGTCAAATCGAGTCCCTCGACGACGCCCAGGTCGCAGCCCAGCGCATCTGCAATCGCGGTGCCAAGGCCGTCGTTATTCGCTGCGGCTCACTTCCGTACCGCTTTTACGATGCGGCCGATGATCCAGGCAACACCAATAACGGAGACGCAAACAGGCTGTTCGCCGACTTGCTCTTCGATGGCGAGGACTTCGCACTGTTCGAAGCGCCCTACCTCGATGCAGCCCCGGACGGGGCATCTAGCGCATTTGCGATGGCGGCACTTCTGGGCATGATTCAAGGCTCCGACCTCGAGGTCGCCCTGCAAAAGGCGAAGCGCTACGCGACCGACTCAGTCCGGCACGCCCTCGAGGTCGACGGATACGCGCCTCGACTCGACTACAGCTTGGCTATGAACCGACCTGCAGAGTCGGCTTCGTAGCGGGTAGCTTCCGGGAACCGATCCCCGTTATCGCTATGCCCGACCGACCATCTGGAGGACGCCCGACGATCTACGACGTCGCCGATGAGGCGGGCGTTGCCATTTCGACGGTCTCGCGCGTGATCAACGCGTCCAGCGAAGTCTCAGACGTTACGCGAGGACGAGTCCAGGACGCGATCCGCAAGCTCCAGTTTCAGCCCCAGCGGACTGCCAGAATCCTTGCGCAGAAGTCGACCACGTCTGTGGCGGTCGCGCTGCCGTCGGCCACGTCGCTGTTCTTCGTCGAGATGCTCAAGGGCGTCAAGGATGCGTTGCGGGACAAGGACATCGACCTCCTGCTCTGCAACCTGGGTTCGGCACAGCCTTACCCCACACTTCGGCGGTTTTTGGACCGTGGAGCTGTCGACGCGTTGCTACTGATGGCACTCCCCATCGAGGGCGACGCGACCGATCAGCTGTTGAACCTCCAGGCTCCGGTCGTTCTCCTGGGGAGCCGCCACCCCGACCTCGATGCCTACTGGTGGGACGACGAGGCCGGCGCGTTTAAGGCCACGTCCTATTTATTGGAACAAGGTCACGAACGGATCGGACTGATCTCGGCTCAGTCATGGAGCACGAACGCCGCTCCCCGACTCGATGGGTACAAGCGTGCCCTCGCCGAGGCGAGCGTCGAGTTCGACCCCAGCCTGGTCGTAGCCGGGAAAACGGCGAAGCATGCCGGATACTCCGAAGAAGCCGGAGCCGAAGCCATGGAGCAACTCCTCGACCTCGAGGACCGCCCCACAGCCGTCTTTGCAGCCTCCGACGTCCAGGCGTACGGAGCGTGGGCCAAGGCGCGAGACATGGGCGTAAGGGTCCCACGCGACATTTCGATCGTCGGGTACGACGATCTAAAGACGAGCCGCTTTCTCGATCTCACGTCCGTAGCTCAGGGCATGCACCTGGCCGGCCGCGTCGCGATGGACCGGCTCCTCTCCCGGCTCTCAGGCGACTCGAACGACCGAGTCGACGTCCAGCTCCCCCTCACGCTCAACGTCCGCAGCTCGTCTGGACCCGCCCGCCGGTGACCCTCCCCCCTCCTCTCGCGGCCACCGACCTCGAGGTCGGGACGCGCTACCAAGGCAAGGTCCGCGACACGTACACTCTCGAGGACGGCCGCATCGTGCTGGTCACGACGGACCGGATCTCGGCCTTCGACCACGTCCTGAACCAGGCGATTCCGCTCAAGGGCCAGGTTCTCAACCAAGTCGCGGCGTTCTTTTTCGAGCAGACCGCTGACGTAGCCGAGAACCACGTCCTCGAGGTCCCCGATCCGAACGTGACCATCGGGGTGGCCTGTCAACCCCTGCCGATCGAGTTCGTCGTCCGCGGATACCTGGCGGGACACGCATGGCGCGTCTATAAGGAAGGCGGCCGAGACATTTGCGGGGAGGCGCTGCCAGATGGACTCCGGGAGTCCCAAGCCCTCCCGACGCCGATCCTCACCCCCGCCACCAAAGCCGTCGAGGGTCACGACGAGGACGTCACGCGTGATGAGATCCTGGACCGGGGCCTGCTGGATGCCGAAACCCTCGAAGTAGCGGCGTCGACTGCGCTGTCGCTCTTCGCACGAGGGACCCAGATCGCGGCCGAGCGAGGGCTCATCCTCGTCGACACCAAGTATGAGTTCGGTCGCGCGCCGGATGGCCGCTTGCTGGTCATCGACGAGGTACACACGCCGGACTCCTCGAGGTACTACTACGCGGACCAGTACGAAGAGAGGCTGTCAGCAGGTCAGACCCAACGGCAGCTTTCGAAGGAGTTCGTCCGCGAATGGCTGATGGACCACGATTTCCGCGGCCTCAAAGGGCAGAAATTACCGAACATGCCTCGAGCATTTGTCGAGCAAGTGAGCGCTCGGTACATCGAGCTCTACGAGACGATCACGGGCCAAACCTTCGTCCCCGACCTCGAGGACGACCCGACCCGTCGGGTTACGGAGGCCGTTCAGCGGGCGCTGTAGATGTCTGGCCTCCTGTCGGTCCGCCTGTCGTTGTAGGCGTTCAGCTTGGTCTCTCGAGCGCGAGCCACGTCGATCTCGGCCTCGATGACGGCGACGTCGTCCCCAGGCGCTTTCGCGAGGACGTCGGCGGACGGTGAACAGATGATGCTCTGGCCGATAAACGTCAGCGTCTCGGCGCCCTTCGATTCGGATCCGATCCGGTTCGCGGTGGCCGTGAACACGCCGTTCTCGAGAGCTCGGATAGGCATCGCGCTCGGACAGTGCGGCATCACGAGGTTCGACGGGTGCGCGATCACGTCCGCCCCACGATCGGCCAAGGTGCGAGCTGACTCGGGGAAGAACCAATCGAAGCAGACCATCACTCCCAGGCGGTACGAGCCCCCTTTCCGATCTGTCACGGTCCACACCTCGAAGCCGTCGCCCTGCTCGAAGTGGAGGCCTTCCTCATAGTAGAGGTGGTTCTTCCGGTAGGTACCCAGCACCCCCTTCGGCGTGACGACGATCGCTGAGTTGTAGAGGTCGTCCCCGCTCCGTTCGAGGATCCCTGCGACAACGCTGGATCCTGTCTCTCGTGCCCATGACTGGAGCGCGATGCTTGCTGGCCCCGTGACCGGATCCTCGGCGAGGTCGTGCGCCTGCGAGGTGGACTCAAAAAAGTAGCCCGACGAAAAGAGCTCCGGCAAAACGACCAGGTCAGCGTCAACCTGCCGTAGGAGGTGCAGCGCGTCCTCAATATTAGCGCGTGCGTCTCCTCGTTTTGGGTTGGTTTGAATACACGCAATGGTCATTGCAATAACAGCTAACCAGCCTGGATCGCAGTGATCGTCGCCACGTTCGCAATGTCCTCCCAGTCCGAGCCTCGAGACAAATCGTTGGCGGGAAGCCTCAGCCCTTGGAGCACCGGGCCAAACGCTTCCGCCCCGCCGATTCGCTGTGTGATCTTGTAGCCGATGTTTCCCGCGTTGAGATCTGGAAACACCAACACGTTTGCCTGTCCAGCCACGGAGCTTTGGGGCGCCTTCCTCTTCGCCACGCCTGGATCGAACGCGGCATCGAACTGGAGCTCCCCGTCGCATGCGAGCGATGGCGCCTGCTCCCGAGCTAAACGGACAGCTTCTTTCACGGCATCGACGGCTGGATGGTCTGCCGAGCCTTTCGTCGAGAACGACAGGAACGCCACCTGCGGAGTCTCGCCCGTCAGGTACTCGTGATTGCGCGCGGCATCGATACCGATGGACGCAAGTTGCGAGGGGTCCGGCGTGGGGTTCACGCCACAATCCGCATAGGTGAGCGGCCGACCATCTGGAAGCACCATCAGAAAGAAGGACGAGACCAAGGCGGACCCTTCTGCCACGCCCAAAACGTGGATTGCTGCCCGTACGACGTCTGGGGATGGATGAGCCGCGCCGGCGACGCACCCGTCGGCATCGCCCGCGTCCACCATCAGGTCACCGAAGTACAGCACGTCTTGGGCGACCTCGAGGGCGGACTCGTACGTGAGGCCTTTGTGCTTCCTCTTCTGAAAGAGCGCCTGAGCGTAGGCCTGAAGGTTGGGCGACGTAGCCGGATCGACGATGGGGATCCGATGATCGAGGTCGACTCCGGTGTCGGCGGCCACCTTTCGAATCGTGGTCTCTTTGCCGATCAAGATCGGCCGAGCGACATCGTGCGTCGAGAGCCACGCCGCGGCCTCGATGGTCCGTGGGTCTTCGCCCTCTGGGAGAGCGATGCGCTTTTTGAGCGCGCGCGCCCGGTCGTGGAGATCTGAAAAGGAGAATGCGGACATGGGTCAGAGATCTGTTTTCCAAACGGGGACGGATTCTTTGAGCGTGTCGATCAACCAGCGAGCGGCTTCGAAGGCAGCTGCGCGATGAGGACTGGCAACCCCGACGACAACGGAGGCCTCGCTGACCTCGACGATACCGAGCCGGTGCAGGACAACAACGCGTGCCAACTCCCACTGCTCCCGAGCTTGTCGCCCAAGCTGAGTGAGCTCGGCGATGGCCATGGGCTCGTAGGCTTCATAGCGAAGAGCCGACGTTTCATCTCCGGCCGTCCACCGCCTCGTTCGCCCTACAAACACACACGTCCCGCCGGCATTCGGATGAACGAGAAACGCGTGTGCGGCCTCGAGGTTGAGGTTCTCAGATGACATCTCGACCCAGAGCGCGTCGTCGCTAGGCATCGAGGGCGCTGAGGACCCGGTCGAAGTCGGGCTGCTCGCCCGCGTTCTCGAGGACCTCGGCAGATTTTACTGTGCCATCGCGCCCGATCACGAATGCGGCCCGCTTGGAGATGCGGTCCAGGTTCATCGGCGTAAAGTCGTTGTCGTACTTCGCGCCGTAGTCAGCCGAAACGGTAGCGTTGTGGTCCGAGAGGAGCCGGAACGGGAATCCGTTGACCTTCTTGAACTCAGCCAGTGCAAACGGGGAGTCCGTCGAGATGCCGACGACTTGGGCTCCCAGGTCCTGGTACTTCTTGTAGTCGTTGCCGACCGTGTTCAGTTCGGTCGTGCAGACGCTCGTGAAGGCACCTGGGAAAAAGAGCAAGACGACCGGGCCGTCGGCGAGTTCGTCGGAGAGATTGAAGGACGTCGTCGTGTCGTCCGGGAGGGTAAAGTCCGGCGCAGAGTCGCCTGGGGATAGAGCCATGTCGAAGAGGAAGAGGGGAGCTTGAGCAACGCGCCTCTCCGAGCAGGGTTCGCGCGCATCCCTCCCCTACCCCCCAAACCGAATGGTCCGAATCGGCTCGATTCCTGACGCTGTGCGTGCGGGCAGATAGGCTGCGAGGACGCACAGAAACACTGTTGCAATAACGGTGATCACGACATCGGTGCCACTGATCTCGATCGGCACCCGATCGAGGTAGTACGCATCTTGGGGGAGCTTCAAGACTCCGAACCGCGACTGGAGCGCGCCGAACCCGACGGCGGCCCCGACCCCGAGCGCGGATCCGATGATGCCGACCATGAACCCGAACACCAAAAACAGTCGCCGGACGGCTTTTCTGCTCGCCCCCATCGCCAGCACGGTCCCGATCTCGCGAGCTTTCTCGAGCACCACCATCAACAGCGCCCCGATGATGTTGAACGCTGCGACGATGACCAGAATCGAGATCACGAGCGGTACGATGCTCTGCTGCAGCTCGACCCAGGCGAACAGCCCTCTGTAGACGTCCTCGATGGGTCGCGCAAACAAGGGCGGACCGACCTCATCGGTGATCGCGGTCGCGACCTCTTTCGAGCGAGACCGGTCAGCGATCGAGACGTCGAAGCGCGAGACTTGGTCCGGCGCGTAGGAGAAGAGGGACCGCGCGTCCTCGAGGGCGATGAACGCGAACCGGTCGTCGAAGTCACCCAGCCCTGTGTCGAAGATGCCGGCAACGTGGAACTGCTTGAATCGAGGTCGCGACTGGATCTGGCCACCGGCCAATCCTCGAGTCGAATACGCCGTGAGCCGATCACCGACGGACGCCCCGAGGCGCGTGGCGAGCCGTTTGCCGAGGACGACGCCCGGCCGCCCGTCGGCGTCGTCCTCGAAGGCGAGCACCCCCTCCGTCGTCCGCCGCGCGACGAATGGCAGATCGTCGGGGGCCGTCCCCCAGAGGAGAAGCCCGTCAACTTCTGACCGGTCACCGGAGCGCGCGCTGAGCAGCCCGAAGTCCACGACCGCGGGTGATACTCGAGTGACTCCCGCGACCTCGAGGATCTCCCTCTCGAGCTCGGGCGCGTTGTCGAGCGGCTGACCGATAAAGCTCTCGACCTGCACGTGCTGTCCGAAACCCACGATCTTGGACTCGATCTCACGGCTGAACCCTCGGACGATCATGAGCGCCAGCAGAAGCGCCCCGGTCCCCACGGCGACACCGCCGATGGCGGCCACGACGACGAACCGGAGAAACGCACGGCGTTCGTCCCGGCCTTCGGCTCCACGGAGGTAGCGGAGAGCCAGGGTTCGTTCGAAGGGTCCGATCATCGAGGGCGAGGCAAACCGGAAGATCGCTCGATCTCTTGGCGACCGGGGCGTCCTCGAGGACGTGCTGGATCTACGCCCCCTCTATCTTGAAGTCCCTCCCTTGACCCCCATGCACAACGCGATCGCGACCGCTCCCCCGCCCCGCAACGAACCCGTCCGCGACTACGCGCCCGGCAGTCCCGAGCGGGCATCGCTACGATTCGCCCTCGAGGCCTTGCGCGGGCAGGAGGTAGACATCCAGCCCGTGATCGACGGCCAGCGTGTTGAAACGGGACGCACGGAAACCATCCTCCAGCCGCACAACCTGGGGCAAACGCTGGGGCAGTTTCATAAGGCTCGTCCCGAAGACGTCGAGCGGGCCATCGAGGGCGCTCTCAAGGCTCGCCATGATTGGAGCCGGATGGCCTGGACCGATCGCGCCGCCATCTTTCTCAAAGCTGCAGAGCTGCTCGCCGGGCCGTACCGGGACCGGATGAACGCGGCGACGATGCTCGGCCAATCGAAAAACCCCTACCAAGCCGAAATCGACGCGGCTTGCGAGATGGTGGACTTTTTCCGATTCAACGTAGCGTTCCTGCGGGACCTTCTCTCGGAGCAACCGATCAGCGCGCCCGGGGTCTGGAACCGAACGGAATACCGCGGCCTCGAGGGCTTCGTGTTCGCCGTCTCCCCGTTCAACTTCACCTCGATCGCCGCCAACCTGCCGACCGCGCCAGCGCTCATGGGCAACACGGTCATCTGGAAGCCGGCACCCACCCAGACCTACTCCGCCCAGGTCATCGTCGATCTCTTGGAGGAGGCTGGGTTGCCACCGGGCGTGATCCAATTCTTGCCTGGTGACGGAGCAGACGTGGGAGACCCTGTGCTCGCGAGTGAGCACCTGGCCGGCCTCCACTTTACGGGATCTACGGCCACCTTCAACCACCTCTGGCAGTCGATCGGCTCGAACCTCGATCACTACCGGACCTATCCACGGATCGTGGGCGAGACGGGGGGCAAAGACTTTATCGTGGCTCACGAGAGCGCAGACCCCCAAGCCGTCGCGACGGCGATCGTACGCGGAGCCTTCGAGTACCAGGGTCAAAAGTGCTCGGCGGCGAGCCGCGTGTACATCGACGAGGCAATCTGGCCCGATGTGGAGCGCTCGCTGGCTGAGCAGATGGAAGAGATCACCGTCGGGCCAGTGGACGATTTCAGTCACTTCGTCAACGCCGTGATCGATGAGCGCGCCTACAACAAGATCACCGGCTACATCGACCGAGCGCAGAAAGCGGACGGCGTAACCGTAGCGCACGGAGGGTCCTACCGCCGAGACGACGGCTACTTTATCGACCCGACTGTTCTGGTCGTTGAGGACGCGGGCTACGAGACGATGGAGCAAGAGATCTTCGGTCCCGTCGCCACGGTTCACGTCTCGAAGGGCCGCAACTTCGATGAGCTCCTCGATCTCGTCGATGCGACCAGCCCGTACGCTCTGACAGGAGCCGTCTTCTCCCAAGACCGAGCGGTGTTGGCCCATGCAACGGACCGGTTGGCCGACGCGGCTGGAAACTTCTATCTCAACGACAAGCCAACGGGCGCTGTGGTGGGCCAACAGCCGTTCGGTGGCGCCCGGGGATCTGGGACGAATGACAAGGCCGGGTCCAAGCTGAACCTGCTCCGGTGGGCCAGCCTCCGGTCGATCAAGGAGACGTTCGTACCGGCGAGGCATTTTGCGTACCCGTTCCTCGAAGCTTCCGACGAGTAGCCCAAGGAGCCGTGCGCTTCGAAAGCGTCCATTACCCAGGTGAAGCGTCGAGGTCGTGGCTTGTGTTGCGCGCTCAAGCCCGGCCCGTCGCCATCGCGTTGCTGACCGTGATGACCGTCGGCTTGGCGGCGGCGTTGCAGGGACAAAACATCTTATGGCCGTTCGTCGGGGCGGCAGCCGTGGCGTACGCTCTGGCCGTGTTCGTAGGCCAGGGGTCGCTCACCAAGACACCCGCCATCGTCGATATCCGAGGGCCGTTCGCGTCGGTCCTGACGGTCTGGGATGCGTCGGCTAGACCTCAACAGGGGGTGTTACAGCCCGTCGTGTCCGCGCGATTGGCCTACGGGGAGCTGACCGTTGGGTTGGGCGACGCCATCGTGACGTTCGCGCGCGCAGACTGGCCGGAGTTCGACGACCTCGTCGAAGCGTTTCGAGCGTCTGCGCGCGAAGGCGAGGCCTTGATCTGGTCGTCGTCGCCGATGCAGCCGTGAACCCCTCTCCCCGTCCTGCCACCCTTCAGGGAAAGACCCTTTTTGATAGCGGGACCCTATATTGCAATAACGGAATAATACATCCCGTTGTCCACCGGCCGCTCGCGACAGCGTGCCCCAACTGCTGGTCCGCCCTCGAGGACGCGAGAACCGTATCGCGTTGCGTCCGCTGCCACTACCGTGGCGACCGCGGCCTTAGAGGGTAGGGATCGCGAAGAGCTGTTCCGCTGCGGCAGTGGTCGCTCGGGCGACCTCCTCGACCTCGAGGCCGCGCAGCTCGGCGAGGCGTTGGGCGACGAGTGGGACGTACGCCGGCTCGTTCCTCGTCCCTCGGTGAGGGCTGGGTGCGAGGTAGGGTCCGTCCGTCTCGAGGACGATCCGGCTCAGGGGGACGTCCTCGATGGCCTCCGGGACGCCTCCGTTCTTGAACGTCAAGGTCCCGCCCAAGCCAACGTGGAAGCCGAGACCGAGCGCCTCCTGTGCCAACCACTCTGGGCCGCCGAAGCAATGGAACACGCCTTTAAAGGAGTCGCCGATGTCACAGAGCACGGAGACGATGTCCCTCGACGAGTCCTCGCTTCCCTTGACGTCGCGGTTGTGGAGCACGATCGGCAGATCGTACTCGAGGGCGAGCTCGGCGTGCCGACGGAGTGCGTCACGTTGCTCGGCCTCGAGATCGCGGCTCCAGTAATAGTCCAGCCCGGTCTCTCCCACCGCGAGCACACGCTCGTCCTCGAGGGCGCGTTCGACGGCCCGGAGAGAGAGTCGATTGTCGGCCTCGAGGTAGGTCGGATGCAGCCCGGCCATCGCCCAGACTCCCGCATAGCGGTCCGACAACTCGAGGGCGAGCGCGATGGAGTCAACATCGACGGCCGGCAAAAGCATCCGATCCACACCCAGGTCACGGGCACGCTCGACGACGGCGTCACGGTCGGCCTCGAAGGCGTCGAGGTAGAGATGGACGTGGGTGTCGACGTACACGTGGGTGACAGATCGATGGACGGTGCCACGCTCCAGAGCCGGTCTAGATTCCACGATGGCTCAAGCGCCTCGCTGGCTCGCTCTCGCCCTGGTCGGACTCTCGCTCCTGCCTCTCGCCTCTCTCGGCCTCGAGTGGGCCGAGTACCGACGCACGATCGGGCTGCCGCTGACCAACACGCCTCCGCAAGGGTTCGACGGTGTCCGCTGGATCGAGGCCGACGGCCGGATCACGGCCTCGTACGTGGCCCCGAAATCGTCGGGCGAGCGAGCCGGCCTCGAGGTCGGCGACCGCCTGCTCGAGATCGATGCCGGCCGGATTCGCACCCTCGAGGACGTGGAGAACCAGGTGACCCGTGGCACGGGCACGGTGCTCGGTTACCAGGTCGTGCGCCAAGGTCGCTCCCTCGAGGCCGACGTTCGCATCGATCGGTATCCGACGTTTCTCTATCCGGTGAGCGGTGCGATTTGGACGTTCTCGATCTGGGGGTTCGGGATCGTGGCGCTCCTCCATCTGCTCGCGCTCCTGACAGTATCCCCTCTCGCCAGACGGAGCCGACGCGCGCTTCGCGAGAAAAGGTTGATCGGGGCCGCGCTCGCGTGGGTCGGGATCAACTGGATGCGACTCGCCTGGGTGTCCGTGCTCGGCCCACCACCGGCAGGGTTTTCAATCCGTGGGACGGCGTTCGACGTATTGACATTGGCCGCGCTCGCAGGGTGGATCATCTACCCAGCGTTGCTGCTCGACCAAAGCCTCCGGTCCCGTGAAGCCCTCATCGCCCTCGGCCGTCAACGGTGGGTGCTCGCCGTGCCGGCAATCGTCTTGGGCGCGGGCGTCGTGGTCGCGACGCTCGTCGGTCGGGTCGGTCCGCTACCGCCCGATGCGTTCGTCGTCCCGATCCTGTTTTACGTCTGCGTATACGTGGCCGGCGCGACGCTCGTCACGACGCTCTCCCCGGCACCGCCCGCCGTGTCGATCCCAGGGCCTCGATGGAGCCGAGTCGGGAGTGCGGTCGTCTTCGTCATCGCTGTCATCGGAGCCTTTATCGTCTCCACACGCATCGGTCCATCCAGCGCGGACAAAAGCCTCCAGACGGCCTGGTTCGTGATCGGCTTCCAGCTTTTGTCGCTGTTCCCTGTCGCGCTGGTCTCGTTCGCGACGCTGAGGTACGGGTCGTTCGACGTCTTGCTCGCGAGAAGCATCGCGACGGTCGCCACGCTGGGGGTCGCATTCGCAGCCGTGACCCTAGGCGACACGCTCCTCGACGCCGTCATGCCGAGTGGGTCCGAGCCGATCGCCTTGGGAATCTTGGTGGTTGCAATCCTACTCTTGGTCGAGCGAGGCTCACCGATCGCTCGCGAGTGGTCGCAGCGGGCGTTCCAGTCCTCGAGGCAGCGCGCTCGCGGACTGCTCGACCGGTTCGGCGACCGCCTCCGCACCATCCTCGATGTGGACGAGCTGGCGAGAGAGACCGTGAACGAGATCGGCGGCGCCCTCGATGTTCGGTCCGCCGTCGTCTTTCTTCAGGCCGGCCGCCAGACGCAAGACGAGCGCTGGGTGAGAGCAGCCTATCGACCAGAGGCCCCGACGTTTACCCAGGCCGACCTCGATGCCGTCTGGGAACGGATTCGGAATCAGGGCCAGGTGTGGTCTCGCAACGAGGAGCTCAACGAAGCAGAGCTCCCGCTTTCGGACACCGAGCGACTCATGAGCCTCGGCGTCGCGCTCGCCATCCCTGTCACGACCGGCCCCGGAATACCGGTTGGCCTGATCGCGCTCGGACGAAAAGACCGTCGGATCGCGGTGTACGACACCGAGGATGTCGAACGGATGCGAGCCCTTGCGGCCCAGCTCGCCGTCGCCGTCGAGAGGATCCGGCTCTTGGACCGCGAACGCGCGCTCGTACGCCAGACGGCGGACGCGGAGATGGCCGCGCTCCGCGCGCAGATCAACCCGCACTTCCTGTTCAACGCGCTCAACACGGTCGCCGCCTTGATTCGGGACCGCCCCGACGAGGCCGAGGCGACGGTCGAAAACCTGGCCGCGCTGTTTCGCGACGTCCTCAATGCGAGCGGCGAGACCGAGGTGTCCCTTCGCGACGAGATGCGACTCGTCGAGCGGTACCTGAGCGTCGAAGAGGCCCGGTTCCGAGACGCCCTCGAGGTCGACGTCGACGTGCCGTCAGACCTTTTGGACCTACACGTCCCCGCGTTCGCGGTCCAGACCCTCGTCGAGAACGCCGTCAAGCACGGGATCGAGCGAAAACGAGGCGGAGGCGCGGTCGGGGTAGCTGCCTCGAGGACGGATGATCACCTCGAGGTCGTGGTCACGGACACGGGCGCCGGACTGCCGCCGGGGGGCGCTACGTTCGGGGTCGGCCTGAGTAATGTCTCTGACCGTCTCCACCTCTTGTACGGTACCGCCGCCGCCCTCGAGGTCGTCCCGCACGAGAGCGGCGTCCGCGCATCTCTAACCCTCCCCATCGACTCCTCGCACAATGGCACTGAGCGTCCTGATCGTTGACGACGAAGCTCCGGCCCGTTCCCGTCTCCGCAGACTTCTCGAGCCGTTCGTCGAGAGCGGTCGGATCCGAGAGCCCGAGGAAGCGAGTGACGGCGTCGTAGCCGTCACGATCCTGAAAGACACGTCCTTCGACCTCGCGTTGCTCGACGTGCGGATGCCGGAAGTGGATGGATTTGGCGTCCTGGAGCGGCTCCCCCCGGGACGGCGTCCTGACGTGGTGTTCGCGACGGCCTACGATGAGTACGCGATCCAGGCGTTCGAAGCGAACGCGACGGACTACTTGCTCAAACCCATCTCAGCCGACGGCCTCGAACGCGCGATCTCTCGCGTCGAAGCCCGTCACAGCGCTGGGGAAGACACCGACGACCGTCTCGCGGACCTGCTCGACACGCTCGACCAAGCGACCAACCCCGAGACCGGCACACCTGTCGAGCGGTTTACGGTCCAGGGGCACGACCGTCTCCACGTCATCGACGCGCTAGACGTTCTCGCCGTCGAGGTCAACGACAGCATCACCAGCCTGTTCGTGCGCTCGCCCCGCGACTCGAAGACACAGCGTCACCTCGTCGGGTACACCCTCGACGCCCTCGAGGGCCGGCTCGACCCCGCCCGGTTTATGCGCGTCCACCGCAACGCCATCGTGAACCTGAGCGCGATCCGAGAAATGGTGCCGTGGTTCTCCGGTCGCTACAAGCTCGTCCTCGAGGACGGCCACGAGATCACCGCGAGCCGGGCTCGCTCGCGCGACCTGAAGGACCGCCTCTCGCTGTAGAGCCCCACACAGAGCCGTTAACACAAGTTTGGACGTGTGGCGACTTCGAGGGTGCTGGTAGACCTGCCAGAAGGGGTGACGTGCGGAATGTTCGTAACCATCACGGAGGATCGGTAACGCGGGCAGCTCTGGACGCGAGCCATTGGTCGAACCCTACTTCGCCCTGAGGGCAGGTTCTACCTCGCGATGAGCAGCATTCACCGGTCGGATCGGCACGTTGCCGTTCCACAAGTACTCGCCACTTGGGTGGTTTCGCCTCGCCGACGATATCCGGGTCGCCTCTGTCGCGACCTCCATGCCTCTCGTTCGGTACACGTTCCTCCTCCTAGCGCTGCCGCTTCAGGCACAAGTAACCTCCGACACAATCGTTAGGGTAGAGCTTCTGGGCCGGACGTCCCTCGAGAGCGTCGAGTTCGCAGCCGTCGAGACTTCTGTCACTGTCATCGTAGATGGTGACCTTCGAGGACGGATCGAGCTTGGGGAGTCTGTAACGCTCGTGGGTAGGGGCGGACTGGTCCAACTCGACGGGCGAGACGTGGGCGTCTCGGCGGCCGACATCGTGCTCGATGGGAGCAGGTTCATCCTCCGCGCCGGGGACACCGTTCGGACGTACGAGGGAGACCTGCACGTCACGTCGACTGATGGCCACCTCGAGCTCGTCAACCACGTCCGCATGGCGCCCTATGTGGCGAGCGTCGTCGCGAGCGAGCTCGGGTTCGACGTCCTCGAGGCCAACAAGGCCCAGGCGATCCTGGCCCGGACCTACGCTGCGAGACGTCTCGGCCAGAACGAGCACTTCGACGTCCACGACCACACCGGCTCGCAAGTGTACAAGGGAGCGGCGACAGTGACGCCTGTTTCGCGCAACGCGGCGCTGTTCACGTCGGGCCAGGTCCTTACCTACCAAGGGGACCTCGCCGACGCGTACTACCATTCGTCATCGGGCGGGCACACGGCGAGCAACGAGAACATCTGGAACGGAAATCCGGTGCCATATTTACGCGCCGTGCCCGACCCCTACGACCGGGGCGCACCCGACCACCGCTGGGAGACCTCGGCCGACCGACAGGCGGTCCTCAGCGCTCTGTCGGCGCGGTACGGTGGGCGCGTACAGGGCATCGAGGTCGTGTCAAGAACCCCGTCTGACAGGATTCACCGGGTGAGGCTCATCGGCGCTGACAGGTCCGAGATCAGCGGGAACCAACTCCGAAGCGCGATCAACGCACGACTCGGATGGAGGACGGTTCGTAGCACGAAGGTCGACATCACAGTTGAGGGAGATCGCTATGTCTTTCGAGGCGCCGGGTTCGGACACGGTGTGGGCATGAGCCAGTACGGGGCGATGGGTCAGGCGCGCGAGGGCCGCACCTACCGCCAGATCCTCTCGCACTACTTCTCGGGCACCGAGGTCTCGGGAGGGGCTGCCATGGTGGCGCCCGTCCAGATCGCGGACTCGCGGCAGGCGTCGTCGACGCGGCGATACGCCCCGCCCCAGCGCATCATCCGAGACCGCACTCGAGATGAGCCACCGAGATCGCTCACACGAACGCGGAGGACGGCCTGGTAGACGTCAGACGCCGACGTAAGGATCAAGGCCTGGCCTCCAAAAGGCTCTCGCCATGCGTGGGGTGGAGTAGGCCCAGGTAGCACGGCCCGCAGCATCGGCGAGCAGCAGTCCGGCCGTCGGCACGACGGAGGCCCACGGTACCCGTTCGGCCAGTTCGAGGAGTCCTTTGGACGCGGCCTTCTCGACCTCGAGGCCGTCCTCGACGCGTCGGACTGCGCGTGCGCAGAGCTGGACGGTCGCGATGGCCTCTCCCCATCCGGTCGCCGATGCAGCGGCGAATCCGTCTGCGTAAAAGCCGGACCCAACGATCGGAGAGTCTCCGACGCGACCCGGCTGCGTCAACGGCGCTCCGCCCGTCGAGGTCGCCGAGGCCAGGCCACCCTCGAGGTCGACGACGACACACCCCACTGTGCCTTTCGGCACGTCCATCTGAGCCGACGCTGCGTGCTCGGGGTGAGACGCGCGGTACGCGAGAAGCCGCTCGTACCGTTCCTGCTCGCGGTCGCTGATCATCGCTCGCGTCGCGACGGCTGGGAGCCCGCTCTCCGCCGCAAACCGCTCCGCGCCCTCCCCGACCAGCAGCCGAGCTTGTCGCTCGTCCTCGAGGACAGCCCGCGCCGCTCGAATCGGGTTGGGCAAAGACCGCACGTTGGCGACGGCGCCCCAGCGCATCGACGAGCCTTCCATGAGGCCGGCGTCGAGCTGCGGCAGCCCATCGAGGTCGAGCACGGAGCCGCGACCGGCGTCGAACGTGCCGTCGTCCTCGAGGGCGGCGGCCACCTCGACGGCGATGTCGAGAGCGCTCTGACCCCGCGAGAGTGCTCGCTCACCGATCCTCAGACCACGCATCAGCCCTCGCTCGTGGGCATCGAGGACGTGGTCAGGGATGTCCCAGGCGCCGCCGTGGACCAGGACGAGCGGCCCGTCGCCGGGGAGCGCCGCCGAGGTGACTTCGAGGTCACCCAAAGTGTCCAAACGCGTGCTTAAAGTGCTCGATCTCGACCTGGGGCCCGCGGAGGTGCACCGCGATGACGTCGAAGCGGGTAGGCGAGGGAATCAGGCGGCGCTCGTGCAAGTACGCCTCCGCGACGCGCTTGATCGCTTTCTGTTTGGCCGTGTCGACAGCGGCTTCGGGGCGGCCGTACCCATCACCGCTACGAGCCTTGACCTCCACAAAAGCAATCATGCCCCCGTCGTCGCGCTCGTTCGGCTCAAACGCGACGATGTCGATCTCCTCGCGCGAAAACCGGAAGTTGCGCTCGAGAATGCGGTAGCCGTTCGCCTCGAGGTGGGCGACGGCAGCGTCTTCACCCTTCCGCCCAATCTCAGCTGTGGTCATCTAGTCCTCGTCGTTGCGACGCAGGCGGGACGCGAACTTAGAGACGCGGCGCACCTGGTCTCCGCCGCGACCTCGAACGAGCGGCAGCAGCGCGTTCGAGAAGCCCTCGAACACATCTACGATCTCGACGAGTGCGTCCACGCGATTGGCGAGTGCTTCGTCTGCCTGGGTCAGCTCCGACGCTCGCAAGTCTGAAGAGACGGCGTCGAGGGCGCGCTGCACGGGCTTGATCTCTCGGCGTTGACGCTCTTCGATGATCGTCGTCGTAATCGTCCAGACGTCGGACTCGGCAACGAAAAAGTCTTTCCGGGACCCTAGCTGATGCGTTTTACGAACGAGATCCCAGTCGACCAGCGCTCGGAGGTTCATGTTCGCGTTGCCACGCGAGATCTGGAGTCGCTCCATGATCTCGTCGGTGTCCAACGGCCTCGCCGCTGCATACAGGAGCGCGTGGATCTGCGCCATCGTTCGATTGATGCCCCAATGCGACGCCATCTCGCCCCACAACAGCACAAACTCGTCGAGAGCGCGCTGGCCTCGGTCGCTAAGGTTTACGGGGGGTGTTTCTGGCACGTTCGCGGTCGGGTAAGGCTCGAAGATAGCGGTGCGCCGTATCCGGACTCAGCGAGGTACTTTGCACCTCTCTTACGGCTTGACTGTGCTCGTCACGCTCACTACCGACTTCGGCACCCACGACGGGTACGTGGCCGCCATGAAGGCGTCCATGCTACGCGTCAATCCGCTCGTTCGGTTTCTCGACGTCACGCATCAGATCCCGGCGCAGGACGTGATGGAAGCCGCATTCGTGGTCAAGCAGGTCATCCCCTATTCACCTGCTGGGAGCATCCACCTCGTCGTCGTGGATCCGGAGGTCGGGACGACTCGCAAGGCCATCGCTGCGACGTTCGGGGTTGGTACGAGCGAGCACATGTTCGTCGGTCCCGACAACGGCTTGCTGCCGTTGATCGCAGGCGAGTCGATCCATCACGTCGTCGAGTTGAACGACCCCACGGCGTGGTCGTCCCCTCAGCTATCGTCCACCTTTCACGGCCGCGACGTGTTCGGCCCGGTCGCTGCAAGGCTCGCCGACAACGCTCGGCTCATCGAGGTCGGGACCATGACACAGGACGTAACCCGGATGCACTGGCCATCCCCGAGAATGGACCATGAGAGCACCCATGGCATGGTCCTTCACGTCGATCGATTCGGAAACTGCATCACGAACATCAAAGCACCAGACATTGAGCGGTTCGGGAGAGGCCGGCGATTCAAGTGCTACGTTGGGTCGGCCGTCGTGCGGATTCACGAACGCACCTATGGCCAGACGGCCGCTGGTGAGGCGCTGACGTTGTTCGGCAGCACGGGACACCTCGAGATCGCAGTAAACGGCGGCCACGCCGCCTCCCTTCTCTCCGTTGACCGCGGTGATCCCGTCACGCTCGTTTACGATTCGGTCCCCGAGGCTCTCGTCGAGCCCGTCGCAGGATGACTTCTTTAGATGAAGACGACCGTCCCTCAGAGGGCGGCCTCCAGGCGGAGCCTGCTAAAAGTCGTATCCAGGACCTGCCGGCCTTCGACCGAGTCCAAAGCCGCGAGACTGCCGAGACATCGACCCTGTCTTCCTGGCTCAAGTCAGCAGGATTCGTCGCACTGGTTCTCGCTGGTGTGGGACTCGTCCTATGGCTGTTTACACCGGAAGACCAAGAGACATCGGATCTACTGGAACGGCTCGTAGCGACAGCGGAGAACCTCCAACCCGATCTCGTCACCACCGTCCCGGACGACGCGCGCGAGCTCGTGCTCAACGAGCTCGGGTGGTCCGTACCACCGCCCGAGTTCACCGCGATTGCGCTCGTGGCGGCTTCGATCTGCGATATCGGCGAGATCAAACCTGGCGAGGCCATGCCGGCCGTGCCCGTCCAGATCCCAGCATTCCGATACGAAGGTGCGGATGACGCGCGAGCTCACGTCTTCGCATACGACTACATATTGCTTGACCGAGTCGGGCGCGTGTTCGATTTGCCCGACGCCGTGTACGCTGTTCTCAGTGAGCCCAGCCCCGTCGACTCGCGCGTGGTCAATGGCCATTACGTGGTCACGTGGCGCAAGCGGTCCATGATCTTCTCCGCTATCACCCCCGATGAGGCTATCGCGGAGTTGATCCGCCAGACGGTCGCGACCTAGGTAAGCGGCTCCGGCTCGACGAGACCGATTCGGAACGTGGTCCCGGCTCCCGGCCTCGAATCCGCAACGGCGAGCGAACCCCCGTGGTAGGACTCGACGATTCGCCGGGCCAAGCTCAACCCGAGCCCCCACCCGCGGCGCTTCGTCGAGAACCCCGGGCGGAAGACGTGACGAGCCGTCGCGCGGTCCATCCCCTTGCCGGTGTCCGAGACATCGACCACCACGCGCGATGGCTCCCTCCGCCCGACGATCGTGATCGTGTGCGCCCGGTCCTCTCCTTCCAAGGCGTCGAGGGCGTTCTTGAGCAAGTTCTCGACGACCCACTCGAACAGGTCCACGTTGACCATGGCCCGGAGATCGGCGGGCACGTCGACCTCGATGGCGACCGGGGATCCGAGTTGGGGGACACGGCGGCGGATGTAGTCCGCGACGCCCTCGAGGACGGGCAGCAGCGGCAGCGCCTCGAGGTCGGGCTTGGAGCCGATCTTCTCGAACCGGTCGGCGACGCGCTTAAGACGCTCGGTGTCCTGCTCGAGCTCATCGGCGACCATGGCAGGATCGACAGCGCCCTCGAGGCGCAAGAGCTCGATCCACCCGATCATCGAGGACAGCGGCGTCCCGAGCTGGTGCGCGGCCTCCTTCGCCATGCCGACCCACAGGTTCGACTGCTCGCTCCGTCGGACGTAAGAGAACCCTAAGTAGCCGACCAGGATGAACAAGCCGACGACCCCGAGCTGGACGATCGGGAAGAGCCGGATCAAGCGCGCAAGAGGGCTTTCACCGTAGTGGACCAGCTGTGGTCCTCCGGGGGCGTCCTCAAGGAGGATCGGGTCATGGAACCGGCCCATGTCGCGGGCAAGCTCGATCCCCCCCTCCCCTTCGGCCTCGACGTTCCGTGACGCGGCCACGTAGGTCATGGCCTGGTCTGTGATGATGGCCGGGACGTTAAAGCGGTTGGGCTCGACGATCTGCGTGAACACGAAGTCGAGCCCGTCAGCCGGAGCGACGTCGCGGAGCGAGTCGAGACCTGCGGCGAGCCGCGCTCTTTGGTCGTCCTCGAGGTCGGAGCTTATGAGCGCGTCCTCGAGGGCAGCCCACAGCGAGGCGTCGTCGCCCTGTGCCGCGGGGTTGGTGGCGTAGACGAACTCGAGGGCGCTGACCCAGAGCTCGACGGCCCGCTCGTCCTGGGCCTCGAGTTGCGAGGCGAGCCGCTGCGTAAAGGCCAATGACGACACGCCGATCGCGACCGCGGCCAGGATGAGACCCAGCTTGAGCTTCGTCGTCGTGCGATACGCGCGCATGTGGGTCAGGTGCTAGCAGTGACGGGTCGCAACCGCGACGCGCTCGGTCCTGATCCCACGTTCCTCAGCGGCTAGGCGACCAAGGTCTCTTCCCGCTTTGGTCCGGTGCCGACGACCGAGATCGGGACACCGAGCTGAGCACTCATAAAGTCCAGGTAGTCCTGGGCCGTCTGGGGAAGGTCGGAGATCGAATCGGCTTCTCTGAGGTCGCCCGAAAAGCCTGGGAGCGTCTCGTAGACGGGCTTGGCTTGGCTGAGCGTCCTGAGATCCGTCGGGAAGCGCGTGGACTGCTTTCCGCCCTCGAGGTCGTACGCAGTGCACACTTTGAGCTCGTCCAAGACAGCCATCACGTCGAGCTTGGTGACGGCGATCTCGGTGAATCCGTTGAGCCTGGAGGTGTAGTTGAGCGCGACCAGATCGAGCCACCCGCAGCGTCGAGGGCGGCCGGTCGTGGCCCCGAACTCGGCGCCCTCGGCGCGCAGCTTCTCGCCGGT
>NZ_JBARYR010000402.1:0-1512 GCF_049648075.1 Rubrivirga sp.
AGGATTGCCCGCCTCGATCAGTTCCAATTTCCAGGCCCGCGCCCATCGCTTGATCCGCTTTTCCCGAAGGATCGCTTCTTCGATGTCGGAATGTTCTTCGAACCACACCAAACGGGTAACGCCGTAACGGGCCACGAACTTGGAACCTTCACCGCTTCGATGCTCGATGACGCGGCGGTTCAGATCGTTTGTGACACCGGTGTAGAGGGTTCCATTGCGGTCGGATGCAAGGATGTATGTGAAATAGTGATGGTCGGGTTCCATGGCGATAACGGTGACACATGCCGCAAGACCACAGCAAGCGGCTCTGGGTCCCGGGTCAGGCCCGGGATGACAGCTGAGAGTATGAGAACATGACCGAAATCGAACGCGTCGAAGCGGCCATCGCCGCCTTTGCAGCAGGCGAAATCGTCGTCGTCATGGACGATGACGACCGGGAGAACGAGGGCGATCTGATCGTGGCGGCGGTGCATTGCACGGCGGAGAAGATGGCGACGATCATCCGTCACACGTCCGGCATCGTCTGCGCACCCATGCCCGCCTCCGAGGCGCGGCGGCTTAATTTAACGCCGATGGTGGCGGACAACGACGCGCCCCATTCCACGGCCTTCACCGTCTCCGTCGACTACAAGCACGACACGACCACGGGTATCTCGGCGGAAGAGCGCACCTCCACCGTCCGCGGGTTGGCCAACCCCAATTCGGGCGCGTCGGATTTCGTGCGTCCCGGCCACATCTTCCCCCTGGTGGCGCGCGAAGGCGGGGTGCTGCTGCGCTCCGGCCATACAGAAGCCGCCGTGGACCTGTGCCGTCTTGCCGAATTGCCGCCGGTGGGCGTCATTTCCGAACTCGTCAACGACGATGGCACGGTGATGCGCGGCCCACAGATCGACGCCTTCGCCACCGAAAAAGGCTTCAAGACCGTCACGGTTGCGGACCTCATCGCCTCCCGCCAGCGTCGCGAGAACTTGGTCGAGGCGGTGAAGGACGAAACCATCGAGACGCCCAACGGCACCGCCCGCGCCGTGACATATCGCGCCGAAATGGACACGATGCAGCACCTCGCCATCGTCTATGGCGACATCGGTGACGGCACGAACGTGATGGTGCGCCTGCAGATCGAAAGCGTGCTGGACGACACCTTTGGCGCATCGCCCAGTTTGCATCGCTATCTCAAACGTATCGCCAACGAAGGCGGATGCGGCGTGCTGGTCTATCTGCGGGAAGGGTCGGTCGGCGTCGCCCGCGAGGCCAGCCCGCGCAACGAGGCCGTTGCAGCTTTCGGCGAAGAGCGCGAGGCGCACGGGACGGCGAAAAGCCGCAAGGAGGAATGGCTGGAGATCGGCCTCGGCGCGCAGATCCTGCGCGATCTCGGCGTCCGCACGATCCGCCTGCTGGCCTCGCGGGAGCGGCACTATGGCGGCGTCGAGGGGTTCGGGATCGAAATCGTGGAAACGGTGACGGATTGAGGTTTGCCGCTGGCGTTCTTTTCTGGTTGCTCGCCAACTCGGC
>NZ_JBARYR010000403.1:0-3705 GCF_049648075.1 Rubrivirga sp.
CCTAAGCCGCGGCCTCGGTCACGAACTCGGCGACGAGTGCGTCGAACTCGTCCTCGAACGCGCGAGCGATCTCGGCCGGGTTCTCGACGTACGCCGCGTCCGTGGTCACGCCCACCCGGACCGACCCGTCCAAGCTGATGATGCTGATCCCCAGCCCGATGTCTCCGGCCTGCGGGACCCAAAACATGATCGTAGTGATCGGCGCGGCTTTAATGTGGAGCGTCTCGTCGGGACCGGGGACGTTGGTCAGAACGCCCGTCGCCTTCTCGGAGAACATCTTGACGACCAGGCTGTGGATCCACATCGGAGCACGACCGATGGTCTGCAGGATGCCGTAGACCACGGCGGGCTCCGACGACGACTTTGCCGCGTCCATCCGAGCCTTCATCGCACTCAGGCGCTCGCGAACCGTCGGCTGCGACACGGGCAACTCGACGAAGACCAGCCCGAACGAGTTGCCGAGCTCGTGCGCGCGCTCGAGCGGCCTGACGTTGAACGGTGCAGCGACCCGGACCGTGAGCGCGTCCACAGGCTCGTTCTTAGACATGAGAAACCGTCGCAAGGCACCGCCGGCCGCCGTCATCAGCACGTCGTTGACCTTCGCATCGAGGGCGTGCCCGACGGACTTGATGTCCTCGAGGACGAACGGCCGCGTCCAGGCGGCTCGTTTGACCGGAGAGGTCTGCCCCTTTAGAGTCGTGACCGAGTCGGGTCGCATCGCGAGCAGGTGCCCGAGCGCGGACACGCCGGAACCGGCGGCTTTGAGTCGACCGCCGAGATGGGACGGGTTCATCAAGAGCTCGGCGGTCTCGGTCCCAGCGTTCTTGAGCGTCTTTGCCACCCTCTTCGGTGTGGGCAGCTTCGGTCGCTTCCGTGGCCGGCTCGTCTCGTCCTCGAGATCGAAGTATTCGTCGACCGCGTTGATCAGGACGTGCATCAACGCGATCCCGTCCCCGATGACGTGATGCAGCCGGACGACGATCGCCGCGCTCTCCGCCCCGTCCTCGTCCTCGATGCCGTGGACCAGATGGAAGGTCCAGGGCGAGTGGTCGAACGACAGCGGCTCGCTCATCAGCCGACTCACTAGCTCCTCGAGTCCAGTCTGTCCTCCGGGGGCTGGAAGGTCGGCCTCGAGGACGTGGTGCTCGATGTCGAACGCGTCGTCCGGCACCCAGCGCGGCGTCGTGCTCCGCATGTCCTCGATCCGCATCCTGAACCGGCTAAATCTGACCAGCCGCTCGGTGACGAAGTCTCTCAGGTCCTCGAGGCTGAGTTCCGACCCGAACCCGACGACGCCCGTGATGGTCATGGGATTGGTCGGGACCTCCATCCTGAGCCATGCGGAGTCGGGAGGGGAGACGGGGAATGGTCGAGGGCGGTCCATGCGGCGTCGAGGAAGGCTGAGCGAACCTACTCTATGGCGCGCCCGCGGATAAGGGTTCGTTGGCTGCGCCGGCCCGGCGGCTCTCAGTGTCGGAACGGGCTCGCGCCTCCTCGAGGACGAGTCTTACGCGGCCTCCGCGACGGCGAGCTGTCCGCACGCCGCATCGATGTCCTGGCCACGGCTCCGCCGCACCGTCACGCGGACCCGGCGGTTGACCAATTCCGCGATGAACGTGTCGAGACCGCCCTCGCTGGGCGGTTGAAAGGCCGAGCCGGGGACCGGGTTGTACATGATCAGGTTGACCTTGCACGGCGCCCAGCTCGCGATCCGCGACAGGTTGCGGGCGTCCTCGAGGGTGTCGTTGACGCCTTGAAAAACGCAGTACTCGTAGGTTACACGGCGGCCGGTCGTGGCGTAGTAGTGGCGGACGGAGGCGCCGAGCGCCTTGAGGTCCGTCTTCTCCGACCGGTTGACCGGCATGATCGCGCTCCGCTGCGGATCGGTCGGCGCGTGCAGGCTGATGGCCAGCCCGACCTTTGGGACGTCGCCACTCGCCTGGCCATCGGCGAACTGGCGGATGCGGCGGGCGAGGCCGACGGTCGAGACGGTGATCCGCTTGGGCGACAGGCCGAGCCCGTCCGTTAGCAGGCCCAGGCTCTCTGTGACCGAGTTGTAGTTCTGGAACGGCTCGCCCATGCCCATGTAAACGACGTTCGTCACGCCGCGTCCGAACTGCTCTCTCGCGACGCGGTCCATCGCCCACACCTGCTCGGCGATCTGGCCCGGCGTCAGGTTCTCCTGGAAGCCCATCAAGCCCGTCGCGCAGAACGTGCAGCCCATCGCGCAGCCGACCTGCGACGAGACGCACACCGTCAGCCGCTTGGCCGAGCCGTCGTCCTCGAGGTCGGGGATCAGGACGGTCTCGATGTGACGGCCAGAGGGCAGCTTGAACAAGCTCTTGAGCGTGCCGTCGGTCGCCCGCTGACGCCGAACTTCGGTCAGATTGCCGAGCGTCGCCGTCTCCTCGAGCCGCGCGCGCATCGAGGCCGGAAGGTCGGTCATGTCCTCGAACGAGGTCGCGCCCTTCTCGTGGATCCACTTGAACAGCTGCCGGCCTCGAAAGCGCGGCTCGCCCAGGTCGAGGGCGTACGCCTCGAGGGCGTCGGCGTCGAGGGAGCGGAGGTCGGGCAGCAGGCTCATGTCGCAAGTAACGACGGAGACCCCGTGCCCCGTCCTCGAGGTCGTGGGCGGGCGGTGAAGCGACCGGGGGGGAGGCGTGAAAAGCGGCGACGTGCCGAACGCTCATCTCGTCCTCGAGGGCGTTTGGGTCGACAGCTGTTCCGTTTCGCGACGCCCTCGAGGACGGCTAGACAGCCCAGAGCAGCAACGCGTACCGACCCACCCGAAGCGACGCCACCAAGGTGACGAACAGCCCGAGCCGCACGCGCGCCACTCCCGCTGCGACCGTCAACGGGTCGCCGATGATCGGAGCCCACGAGAGGAGAAGCGCGGACGCGCCCCAGCGCTCGAGCCATCGCACGGCCGTCCGTCCCGCCCTCGAGGACGACAACCGGTCGCCGAACGCGTCCCGGCTCCAACGCCCCAGCCCGTAGTTGACGAGGCAGCCGGCCGTGTTGCCGACGCTGGCCCACACGAGGGCGGTGACGGGGTCGAGACCCAGCTTGAGAGCGGCCACGAACGCGACTTCGGACGAGATCGGGACGAGAGTCGCACCCACGAACGCGGCCCCGGTCAGGCCCCATAGCCCGTAGGCCTGGACCCACTCGGCGAGCTCGACGCTCACCCTCGCCGGGCCGTCACCACCGCTGCTCCCAAGGCGAAAGCCGCGGCCACGACGCTCACGACGAGACATGTCCCGACCTCAAGGTCGGTGCCAGGGATCGACGGCGGGACGCCGTGCAGACCGTAGCGGAGCAGGCCGACCGAGTACGTCATCGGGTCCAGGCGCATCGCGAGCACGACGCCAGACGACGCGCCCGACTCTGGGAAGAACGCGCCCGAGAGCAGCCACACGGGGATGAGCACGACGTTCATGATCGCGTGGTAGGCCCGCGCCGACCGCAGCCGCCACGCCATCACGAACCCGAATGACGTGAACGTAACGGCCATCAAGACCGCCGCAACGACGGCGAGCGCCGCGCCCTCGAGGCCGGAGTCGAGCCCAACCGTCGGCGCGAGGAGTCCGATGAGCGCGGCTTGCCCAACGGCCAGCGTCGTCCCTCCCAGTACGACGCCCAAGACGATGACCGCCCGAGGCTGCGGCGAGACCAAAACGGCCTGCAAAAATCCAGACTGCCGAT
>NZ_JBARYR010000404.1:0-5311 GCF_049648075.1 Rubrivirga sp.
ACCCGCCCCACGGCCGCCTCCACTACGAGGGCGATCTCCGGTAGCCCGATGCGCCGTCTCCTCCTGCTCACCGCGCTGGCGCTCGCCCTCGGCGGGTGCGCGGGCGGCCGGCTCGCGATCAACGGCGGCGAGCCGTCGGTCGGCCGAGAGGCCATTCCCGAGGCTGCCCGCGGCTTCATGGTTGCCTTTCCCAACATGATGATCGCGCTGGACTCGCTCCGCGAGGGGCCCGAGGGCATCGAGTACCACGGGACGCTGACTGGCACGAACACCGGACCCGGCGGCACCGGCCGGTCGGCCCGGATGGGCGGGTTCGAGACGTGGACGGCGTGGGACGGCGGCCGCATCGCCGAATTGATCGGCCGCTTCGACGCCGGCTACTACCGCCGCCAGCTCGACGGCGACACGCCATGAGCACCGCACTCTCCCCGACACCCTCCATGACCCGACCGCTCGCTCTCCTCGCTCTCCTGGTGCCCGTGTTTACCGCGGCGCAGCCGGTCGCCGAGGCCCCGGTCGCCCTCGACGGGACGCATCAGGTTGACCTCGTCTCCGAGGTCAACGGCCACCCGTACCGGTTGTACATCGCCCCGCCCGAGGGCTACGCCGCCGACGACACCACGCGCTACCCCGTCCTCTACATCCTCGACGGGCGCCGGACCTTCCCCGCGGCGGTCACCGCGCGGGCGTTCCAGGACATTTACGACGGGCTGGACGAGGTCATTCTCGTCGGCATTGGCAACGGGGAGCAGACCTTCGACGCGTGGTTTTCGCACCGCTGGCGGGACTACACGCCCTCAGCGAACGCGGCCACCGACTCGGTCGTCGCGGTGCAGTTCAGCCAGGACCCGGAGACCGTCGTCTCCGGGGGCGGCCCCGACTTTCTCCGCGTGCTCCGCGAGGAGATCCTCCCGCTCGTCGACTCGGCCTACCGGACCACCGGCGACCGGGGCCTCACGGGGCAGTCTCTGGGCGGGCTGTTCGCGGCCTACGTGCTCTTCGAGGCCCCCGGACTGTTCCAGCGCGTCGGCATCAACAGCCCCTCGCTGTGGTGGAGCGACGGCGAGACGTTCGCGACGGAGGTGGCGTTCGCCGAGGCACACGCGGCGCTCCCGGCGCACGTCTTCCTGTCCGTAGGGTCGGAGGAAGGGCGCTCGATGGTGCCGCCGATGGAGAGGCTGGCGGAAGCGTTGCGAAGCCGGGGCTACGACGGCCTGACCATGGACGCCGTCGTGTTCGCTGACGAGACCCACACCTCGGTGGTCCCCGCGATGATGTCTCGGACCCTGCGCGTGCTCTACGGTCGCTCGGAGTGATCCCGCCGCCACGCCCTCCTCACCGCCACGACCTATGACGCGACTCCTCCTCCTCGCCCTGCTGGCGCCCGTGGTCGCTGTGGCCCAGCCGATGGCCGGCACCGGGCCGGCCGCAGACGACGAGCCGTTCATCGTGCCCCGGCTGGCGGGCCCGGTCGTCCTCGACGGCCGCGTCGATGAGGCGGCGTGGGACGCGATCCCGACGCTCCCGCTCGTGACGCACTGGCCGTCGTTCGGCGAGGCGCCCTCCGAGCCGACCGAGATCCGCTTGGCCTACGACGACGAGTACGTCTACCTCTCGTGCCGGTGCTACGCCCCGCCCGAGGCCGTCTTCGCCGCGTCCTTCGAGCGCGACCTCAGCACGCTGGGGACCGACTACCTCAACCTCAGCCTCGACACCTACAACGACAACACGACCGGCGTCGCCTTCCACACGACGCCGACCGGCTCTCGGACCGACGCTACCTATGCGGGCGACACCGGTGCCAACGACGACACTTGGAACACCTATTGGGATGCGGAGGCGACGATTACGGACGAGGGCTGGTTCGCCGAGATGCGGGTCCCGTTCTCGAGTTTGCGCTTCCAGCCGGTCGACGGGCGCGTGGTGATGGGCTTGAGCGCGTGGCGCTACCTCGGCAAGAAGAACGAGATGGACATCTTCCCGGCCATCGAGCCCAACTGGGGGTTCTGGAGCTTCAACAAGCCGTCGCAGTTTCAAAAAGTCGTGTTCGAGGGCGTCCGGGCGCGTCGCCCGATCTACGTCACGCCGTATGCGCTCGGCGGGATGGGCCAGTCGTTCGACCTCGACGCCGGGGCCGGCGTGGTCCGCACGGACGACCCGGTGACGGAGGTCGGGGGCGACGTCAAGATGGGCCTGACGGAGACCTTGACGCTCGACCTGACGCTCAACACGGACTTCGCCCAGGTCGAAGCCGACGACCAGCAGGTCAACCTCACGCGGTTCAACCTCTTCTTCCCCGAGAAGCGGCAGTTCTTCCTGGAGGGGGCCGACCTCTTCGACGTCGATTTCGGCGGCAACGACCGGCTGTTCTACAGTCGGCAGGTGGGCCTCAACGGCGGCGAGGCGGTCCGCCTGCTGGGCGGTGGGCGGCTGGTGGGGCGCGTCGGCGGGTGGGACGTGGGCGTGATCGACCTCCAGACGGCGCGCCGGACGACCGGCCTGGAGCCGACCGATGTTCTCCCGACCGAGAACGTCGGGGTGCTCCGGCTGCGGCGGCCGGCCATCAACAGCCAGTCGACGGTGGGCGGGATGCTCACCAGCCGGCTCGGGGCGGACGGGACGTACAACGTCGCCGTCGGCTTGGACGGCGACATCCGACTGGGCGACGACGCGTTTGCCGAGCTCCGGTGGGCGCAGACGTTCGACGACGCCGTCGAGGGCGCGGGGCTCTTCGACAGCGCGCGCTTTCTGGCGTCCGTCGAGAGCCGGGAGTACACCGGCCTCGGCTACGCTGCCAAGGTCGAGCGGGCTGGCCGGACCTACCGCCCGGACCTCGGGTTCGAGCGCCGCGACGACTTCGCCGCCGGCGGCGCGATTGTGTGGCACGGGTGGGGACCGCGACCGGGCTCGTCGCTCGCCCGGCACCGGGTCCGCCTGATCGGCGAGACGTTCGTGCGCAACGCAGATGGCTCGGTCGAGACGGTCGAGTCGTCGGCGTCGTGGGAGGGCGTGTTCACGTCCGCGGCGTCGCTCTTCGCGAGCGTGGACGTGACGTACGACGACCTGAGGGATGGCTTCTCGCTGTCGGACGACGCGGACGTACTGCCCGGCGCGTACACCTTCGCCTCGGCGGATGTTAGCTACGAGACCCCTGGCGGACGGCCTCTGAGGACGAGCGTCTCGGCAGGCGGCGGCGCCTTCTACGACGGCTGGCGGGCCACCGCGGGCGTCTCGCCGACGTGGGTGGTCTCGAAGCACCTCACGTTGGGCGGCGGCTACGAGGTCAACCGGATCGGCTTCCCGGACCGCGACCAGACGTTCACGTCGCACGTGGGGCGGCTCCGGGTGCGGGCAGCGCTCGACACGCGGTGGTCGCTGGCGTCCTTCTTCCAGCTCAACAGCGCCGCCAGCGCGGGGCTGGCCAACGTCCGCATGCGCTACAACCCGCGCGAGGGGAACGACCTCTACCTCGTGGTGAACTGGGGCTTCGACACGGACGCGCTCCGGCCCTCGACCGGCCGGCCGCTCACGAGCCAGCGGGCGATCGTGGCGAAGTACACGACGACGTTCGCGCTCTGAACACGCCATGATCCTCCGCCGCATCACCCAGCACGTCCGGGAGCAGAACTGGACCGCCATCGCGATCGACTTCGTGATCGTCGTCGTGGGCGTGTTCATCGGCATCCAGGTCTCAAACTGGAACACCTCGCGAGCGGAGGACGCGAGGGAGCGCCTGCTGCTGGGCGAGCTCCGCGCCGAGCTCGCCGAGTCCGTCCGCCAGCTGACCATCAAGCGGAACGCGTACGACCAGGTCGGCCGGTCCGGCCGGGAGGCCCTCGCGTTTCTAGACGCGGGCGCCGCGTGCGGCGAGGAGTGCTGGCCGGTCGTCGTCGACTTTTTCCACGCCTCGCAGTGGCAGCAGGTGCCCGTCAGCCGCTCGACGTACGACGAGATGCGCCGCAACGGGTGGCCCCGCGACCGGGCCCTCGTCGACGCCATCGAGGACTACCACCGCCAGGCCGACCAATTGAGTGTGCCTCTGGCGCGTCCGCCCGAGTACCGATCCCTCGTCCGCGGGCTGATTCCGCTGGCCGCCCACACGCCGTACTGGACGCACTGCTTTGAGCTGACCGACGGCGAGGAGGTCTACCTCGACGACTGCCCGGCGGGCGTCGACCCGGAGGTGGCCGGAGCCGCGGTGGAGGCTATCGTGGCTCACCCCGACATCCACGCGGCCCTGACGGAGTGGGCGGGGTTCGCGGGCGCGCTCAGCGTCAGCATCGACCCTTTGATCGCCGCCGCCGAACGCGCGATTTCGCTCATCGACGCCGACCTCGACGCATGACCGACACGCCCACCCCGCCCCCCTCGGCCTCCGCACCGGCTGACCCGACGCCGAGGCGGAGCGGGACGATCCTCGCGCGGCTCTCCCAGGCCCTCCGTGAGCAGAACTGGTTCGCCGTCGCACTCGAAGTGGTCATCGTGATCGTCGGCGTGGTGATTGGCTTCCAGGTCACGGCCTTGGGGCAGGCACGGAGCGACGCGGCCAAAGAGCAGACATACCTCCGCCAGCTCCACGCCGACCTCCACGAGACACTGCGGCTGGCCGACGAGGCCGACTCACTGAACGCCCGTGGCGACCGGGCGTCCTCAAACTCGATTCGGATGTTCTACCTGCCGGAGACTCCACCGGCAGACTCCGTCATAGACTGGCACGTCCGATCGGTGGGGATGGAGATCGTGACGCCGCTTCTGGGGACCGCGGAAGCGCTGATTTCGAGCGGCGACCTCAGCCTGATCCGCGACGATTCTCTCCGAGCGGCCATCACGGCCTACGTCACGCGGAGCCACCAGCTCATCGACGACCAAGCGCTCCACTACACCGAGTGGCGCCGGTCGATCAACACCATGATGACCCGGACGGGCTATGCTCAGCACCTCGACTGGTACCTCACGCGGGACTCGTCGTTGGCCAACCACCCGTTGTGGCCCGGCGTCATCGGCCCTCGGCGCGACCCGTTCGCCCTCGATGTGGACGACCTTCTGCAAGACCGAGAGGCGCAGACCGTCATCAATCGGATCCTCCAGAGCCGGCTCGCGACCGTCGGGAACCGCCAAGCCGTGGAGGCGGCAACCGAAGCACTCAAGGAGCAGGTCGAGGCCGAGGTCACCCGATGAGTGACGACCCCGTGCCAATCCCGCCCGCCCCACCCGCACCGAGCGCCAGCCCGCGGCGGCGCCTGTTCTTCGCCCGTCTGGCGGGGGCCATCCGGCGGCAGGACTGGTTCGTGGTCGCCCTCGAGGTCGCCAT
>NZ_JBARYR010000405.1:0-6318 GCF_049648075.1 Rubrivirga sp.
GCGACGACGTACCGTCCGGCCCGTCGGCCGGAGTCGGCGACGTGTGGGACGGGTTCGCGTTCGTCCAGCCCGACCTGCGCGACGAGTACTCGGTCATGCGCGCCGTCGCGGACCAGCGCGCGCTCAGCGACGACCAGATCCTGCGCTCGAATCCGAACGCCGCCGTCGCCACGACCCAGACCGATCCCCAGGGCGACGACTGGGGCTCGACGGGCACGTTCTCGTATCCCACCAGCTTCGAGGACGGCGTCTTGGACGTGACCTACCTCGAGGTCGCGCGCGACGACTCCACGACCTACTTCCGAGCCGAGTTCGTGGCCTTGGCCGACGACCCCCAGACGATGGTCGCGTTCGTCATCGACACCGAGGAGGGCGGGACCGAGCGGGTCGAGCGCGGTGCGCGCTACTCCTTCCCGGACGACGGCGGCTACGAGTACGTCATCTTCGTCGGCGACGGGCTCGTCGTCGAGGACGCCGGCGGACGCCAACTCGGCCAGCTCTCGGCCGGCTCGAGCCCGTTCGACCCGACGATCGGCTCCCTCGAGTTCGCGATCCCCACCTTCGTCATGCCGACGCTGCCCCGGGGCGCACGCGTCACGATGCTGGTCGGCGCCCGGACGCCGGGCGGAGGCGTGGGCGAGTTCCTGCCGGTCGCCCGGAACGAGGCGGGCGAGGAGACCGGCGGAGGACGCGTCGACAACGTCTCGCCGAACGTGTACGACGTCGCCACCGGCTCCATCCGCTAGCCCACCCCCGGCGACCCATGAAGCGACTTCTTCCGCGTCTCGGTTCGTACAGCGTGTTGGCGCTGTTCGTGTTCATCTCGGTCTACCCGATCTCGCGGATCCTGACGATCTCGCTCCGCCCGAGCGACCAGCTCCTCTCGAGATCGCTGTCGATCATCCCGGAGGGCGCGACGCTGGACAACTACCGCGTCCTGTTGTCCGAGACGCCGTTTCTGACCTGGCTCGGCAACAGCCTGCTGGTCGCGTTCGTGGTCACGATCACAGGCGTCGCTCTCGCCTCGACGGCGGGCTACGCGTTGTCGCGCCACCGGTTCAAGGGTCGGAAGGCGGCGCTGAGCGGGATCCTGGTCACCCAGATGTTTCCGGCCACGATGCTGCTCCTGCCGCTCTACATCGTGCTCATCGAGCTCGGCCTGATCAACTCGTACATCGGCATCGTCATCATCTACTCGGCGACGGCGTTGCCCTTCTGCGTGTGGCAGATGAAGGGCTACTACGACACGATTCCTGCCAGCCTCGAGGAAGCGGCGCGGATCGACGGGGCGACGCCGTGGCAGGCGTTCTACAAAGTGATCCTGCCGCTTGCGGCACCGGCGTTGGTGATCACGGCGCTGTTCTCGTTCATGAGCGCCTGGAACGAGTACGTCGTGGCGGCGGTGGTCCTTCAGGACGTGGACAAGTTCACGATGCCGGTCGGGCTCAAGCTGTTCCAGGGCTCGATGTCGACGCAGTGGGGGCTCTATGCCGCGGGTTCGCTTCTGGTCTCGATCCCGGTGATCGCGCTGTTCCTGGTCCTGAGCCGCTACCTCATCTCCGGCCTGACGCTGGGCGCGGTCAAGGGGTAGTCGTCCTCGAGGACGAGCAGGCTATCTAAAAGGGCGACTCAGGACCGCGCCGTCAGTCCTGCTGGAAGCGGTCCCGGAACGTCAAGAGGTGGGCAAGACGCGTCCTCGAAGTCGGCACGTAACACGGTTAAGGGGGCGTGTCCATTACGTTGCGTCCAGGTTACGCCACGCGCGGATCGACCGCGTGGTCCGGTCTCACTCGCCCCACCCCGACCCAATGCGTCTTCGCTTCGCCGCCGCCCTCGTGGCCCTCGTGTTCTCCGCCGTCGGCGCCCAGGCTCAGGGCGTCACGACGTCCCGCCTGACGGGCTTCGTCTTCGACGCCTCCGGCCAACCCGTCGAGGGCGCCAATGTGGTCGCCGTCCACCAACCGTCCGGCACCCGCTACGGCACCTCGGCGCGCGCCGGTGGCGCCTACGTGCTGCCGAACCTTCGCATCGGCGGCCCCTACACGGTAACCGCGTCGTTCTTGGGCCTCGAGGACGCCGTCGAGACGGGGTTTTCGCTCCAACTCGGCCAGGCCTTCCGGCTCGATCTGACGCTTGCTGAGACGAGCGTCGCTCTCGAGGGCGTCACCGTCGAGGGCGTGGCCGGCGAGGTGCTGGCGAGCGACCGGACCGGCGCGAGCACGTTTATCGACCCGGCCGAGGTGGCCACGCTGCCGACCATCAACCGCTCGACGCGCGACCTGACGCGGATCGACCCGCGCTCGGACGGCAACTTCTCGTTCGGAGGCCGGAACTGGCTCTACAACAACGTCACGCTCGACGGCTCGTACTTCAACAACGCGTTCGGCTTGGATGACCCGGCCCCCGGCGGCCAGGCCGGCGCCGAGCCCGTCCCGTACGACGCCATCGAGCAGGTCCAGGTCTCCATCGCCCCGTTCGACGTGCGAGAGAGCGGGTTCACGGGCGCGAGCATCAACCAGGTCACCAAGTCCGGGACGAACACGTTCCAGGGCACGGTCTACAGCTTCGGCCGAAACGAGAGCCTGGTCGGCAACACGGTCTCGGGCAACGAGGTCATCGCCAACCCGGACCTGTCGTTCGGCCAGGTCGGCGCGGCGGTTGGCGGCCCGATCATCCGGGACCGGCTGTTCTTCTACGTCAACGGCGAGATCTCGCGCCGCGACGACCCCGGCACCAACTTCGTCGCCGACCGCGACGGCAACCTGTCGTTCGGCGAGAGCCGCGTGCGCGCCTCCGACCTCGAGGCGATCTCGAACCGGTTGCGCGACGGCTACGGCTACGAGACGGGCGCCTTCGACGACTACGTCCGCTCGACGGACAACGACAAGCTGCTCGCCAAGCTCAACTGGAACATCAACGACTCCAACGAGCTCTCGCTGCGGTACAACTACCTCGACGCGTTCCGCGACCTGACGGTCAACCCGGCCGCGATCTCGTTTGCCAACGCGGGCCGCGGGCCGAACGAGTCGAGCCTGCCGTTCGAGAACTCGGGCTACCGCATCAACAACGAGCTCAACTCGGTCGCGCTCGAGCTCAACTCGCGCTTCGGGCTCAACTCGAACCGCTTTTTCGCCAGCTACAGCCGGTTCCGCGACTTCCGCGAGCCGAACTCGGCCCCGTTCCCGACCATCGAGATCGTCGAGGACGGCGTGACCTACACGACGGCGGGCCACGAGCCCTTCTCGATCCGCAACATCCTGGACCAGGACGTGCTCCAGGTGACGAACAACGTGACGGTCCCCGTCGGCCAGCACATTATCACGGGCGGGGTCAATGGCGAGTACTTCTCGTTCTTCAACTCGTTCAACCTGTTCCGCCACGGCCTTTTCCAGCTCCCGTACTTCCTCGACTTCGAGGGCGACGGGATCCCGAACGGCTCGACCTTCTTCGGCGTCGACAACTTCCTGACGGTGACCAACCCCGACTTGCCGCTGTGCGGGGCGGGCACGGACCTGGGCGCCCAAGCCGGCGTCTCGTGCCGCGTCGACCTGAACGGGATGGTCACGCCGGAGTCGCTCGCGTTCAAGGGCGAGCGCATCGAGGTCGGACAGATCGGCGCGTACGTCCAGGACGAGTGGGTCGTGTCGCCGCAGCTCAGCCTGACGCTGGGGCTCCGCGTTGATGTCCCGTTCTACATCACGGACCCGGTCGAGAACCCGTTCTCGACGGGCCTGACCGCCCTCGATGAGAACGACAATCCCGAGACCGTCGACCAGGCCGACCTGCCGGGCGCGACGGCGCTGTTCTCGCCGCGCTTCGGGTTCAACTACGCCCTCGGTGAGGACCGCTCGACGCAGTTCCGCGGCGGCACGGGCGTGTTCACCGGCCGTGTCCCGTTCGTCTGGATCGGCAACGTGGTCTCGAACCCGGGCGGCAACCCGAACCTGCCGGGCGCCCAGCCCTACGACACGATCCCGGAGGACTTGCGGACGAGCGACGAGGCCACGCTCCAGACGTCGTTCGACCTGAACGCGATGGACGACGACTTCCGCTACCCGCAGGTCTGGACGACCAACCTCGCCCTCGATCAGCGCCTGCCGGGCGACGCCGTTCTCACCCTCGAGGGCATCTTCGGCAAGGACATCAACGCGGTCTACGTCCGCAACGCCGACGTCCCGGCGCCCGTCCGCACCCTCGAGGACGGCCGTCCGTTCTTCGGCGGCAGCCAGCTCAACGTGGACGCGTTCGGCGGCAACGACGGCGGCATCTTCGTCATCGACAACTCGTCGGAGGGCTACAACCTGTCGCTCACGGCCCAGATTCAGAAGTCGTTCGGTGACGTGCTGAGCCTGTCGGGCGCCTACGCCTACACCCAGGCCGAGAACCTGTTTGCGACGACGGAGATCGCGTCGGTCCTGTGGGGCGCGAACCCGGTCCAGGGCGACCCAAACCGGCCCGGCCTGGCCAACGCTGAGTTCGGCCAGCCGCACCGCTTTGTCGGGACGGCCCTGTTCCGCCAGGTGTGGGGACCGACCGCGGCGACGAGCGTCGGGCTGTTCGCGACCGCGGCCCAGGGCAACCAGTTCCTGTACGCCGGCGGCAACCGCTACTCGTTCACCTACTCAGGCGACGTCAACGGTGACGGGTCAGGCGGCAACGACCTGATCTTTATCCCGGAGAACCCGAGCCAGATCCGGTTCTCCGAGGCCGACGGCGCCGGCACCGCGGCGGAGCAGTACGCCGCCCTCGACGCCTTTATCGAGCAGGACGACTACTTGTCGGCCAACCGCGGCCAGATCGCGGAGCGCAACGGGGCCGTCAACCCGTGGTACACCAACGTCGATATGCGCGTCTTGCAGGACCTGTCGTTCCTGACCGGCGGCGCCCAGAACACACTGCAGCTGAGCCTGGACATCCAGAACGTGGCCAACCTGCTCAGCTCCGACTGGGGCGTCCGCAAGGTGGCCAACCCGGCCGCGCGGTCGCCTCTGACGCTCGTCGGGTTCGACGACGACGGCGAGCCGCTGTTCAACTTCACGGGACCGCAGGAGACGTTCGTGGACGATCCGAGCGAGTTTTCGCGCTGGCGCGCGCAGCTCGGCATCCGCTACCGCCTCAACTAACGGCGTCCGACTCCCACGGGACGTCTCGGTGCGGACCCGCTGGCCTACGCCGGCGGGTCCGCGCTGTTTTTGAGGTAGACCGTCCTCGAGGACGTCGCCGCGGTCCGACCCTCGAGGGTGTCTCGTCGAGGATGCGTAAGCCCGTCCGTCCTCGAGGGCGTCGGCAGCGCACATACCGTCAATCCTGATGCCTGGACCTCCGCCCGACTTTTGGGACGCCCGCTACGCCGAGCCCGACCTCGCCTACGGCGACGCGCCCAACGACTTCCTGGCGTCCGTCGCCGTCCGGATCCCTCGAGGCCGTGTCCTGTGCTTGGCCGAGGGGCAGGGCCGCAACGCCGTTTTCCTGGCGGCGCGCGGCCTCGAGGTCGTGGCCGTCGATCGGTCCGAGGTCGGCCTCGAGCGGGCGCGAGCGTTCGCGGCCGAGCGCGGCGTCGAGATCGAGACGGAGGTTGCCGATCTCGAGAACTACGACCTCGGCGTGGAGGCGTGGGACGGCATCGTGTCCATCTTCGCCCACACCAGTGCGGACGTTCGCCGGGACCTGCACCGTCGCGTGGTCGCCGCGCTTCGACCCGGCGGCGTGTTCGTCCTCGAGGCGTACACGCCCGATCAAACCGAGCGTGACACGGGCGGGCCGTCGGGTCCCGACGCTGTCGACATCACGATGACCGCGGACAGTCTGCGCGACGAGCTCGCCGGCCTCGAGGTCGAGCACCTCGAGGAGGTCGAGCGGGCCGTCCTCGAGGGCGCCTACCACCGCGGCGACGCGGCGGTCGTCCAGATGCTGGCGTTCAAGCCGAGTTGAGCCTGGAGCCGGTTACCAGCGCTTCGGCGTCGGCAGCAAGCCGAGAAGTGCGAACGCCGCTTGGTAGATCGCGGACAGCCCGTCGAGGACGGGCTGCCACAGGCGCAGGTCGGGCTCGTCGCCCAGCCCGTCGAGGACGTCGTTCAGGACGGAGCGCTGGAGCAGGACCTTGCCTGCGAGCAGACCCCACCCATACGGCACGCCGGTTGCCAGGTGCAGGATGGGCGCGGCGACCCACAACACCAGGTTCGCCGCGTTGAACACGCCGAGTGCCGCCAGGACCGTTGCGGGATAGTGCGTGCCGGCGCTCGCGTGTCGGCGCTTCTGTCGCCAGAACGCGCCCCAGTCCGGCGGGGCGGGGGAGGGGACAGCCGCCGGGCTCCACAC
>NZ_JBARYR010000406.1:0-2515 GCF_049648075.1 Rubrivirga sp.
CCGATCCACCTCCACGGCCACTACTGGAACGTCGTCGCCACCGACGGCGGGCGCATCCCCGAGGCCGGGCAGTGGCCCGAGACGACGGTGCTCGTGCCCGTCGGGAGCACGCGCACGGTGGAATGGACGGCCGACGCGCTCGGCGACTGGGCCATGCACTGCCACATGACGCACCACGTGATGAACCAGATGGGCCACGAGTTTCCGAACATGGTCGGTGTGGACGCTAGCCGGCTGAACCGCGCCGTGCAGCCGCTCGCGCCGGGCTACATGACGATGGGCCAGGTGGGCGGCGACGACATGGGCGAGCACGTCGAGATGGGCCACATGGCGGTTCCGGAGAACTCGATCCCGATGGTGGGCGCGGCGGGGCCGTTCGGCTACATCACGATGGGCGGCATGTACACCAACGTGAAGGTGCGCCCGAAGCCCGTCGTCTACGACCGCGACCCTGGCTGGTACGACCACCCCGCCGGGACCGTCGCGTCCGCGGTGAGTGCGGAGGAGGCGGCCCGCGACGGTGTTCGCCTTTCCTAGGCCCTCTCCAGCCCGATCCTCGGGCGCGAGCACCGCGCCCCCCCTATGAACGACCAACGACTTCTAGCCGCCTGGGGCCTCACCGTGACAGTGGGCTGGCTGCTTGCGGCCTGGTTCGGCCTGCAAGCTCATAGTGCGCTACCGACCAACGTACATTATGATGGCTTCTTGCACGCCCTTCAGGCGCCCCTAGTCAGGCCTCTCGCTCAAGCGTCGCGGAGCATCTGGGCGAACGCGTCGGGAAGAACGCTGGCCTCGACGGCCAGAGCGGCCTCCTCGACGTCGTACGCCACCCGGACAAACTCCGCCGAGCAGTACGCCGGGTCCGTCTTTGCCATCTCCGGGTCGACGTGCAGCAACACGTAACACGCGCGCGAGTCGCCGTCCTTCGGCTTGCCGACGGACCCGGTGTTGACGGCGTGGCGGTACGCCTGCTCCCCGTCTTCGGACGTCTCCGCGAGCGCCTTGTGGTACGGCTTGTGCGTGTGGCCGAAGAGCATCACGTCGGCTCCTGCGTCGGTCATGCGCTTTAGCAGCAGATCGTCCGGGCGGTCTTCGAAGAGGTACTCGTTGACGCGGCGCGGGCTGCCGTGCACCATCAGCACCTCGACGGGCTCGGCCTTCCGGTCGCGCGCGGCGGCCAGCGTCACGCGAATGTGCTGAGGGAGGCCCCGGAGGAAGCGGCGCGTCTGTTCGGTCACGGCGCCGTTGGTGTAGGCGATGCTCTCGGCCCCGCGCGCCTTGTCCTCGTCGGTCTGGTATGCGCAGCCGCAGTCGTCCGAGCCCAGCCCTACGCCTTCGTCGTAGTTGCCGGCGATGGTCGGGATGCCGCGCTCCTGGACCGAGGTGACCACCTCATTCGGCCACGTCGCGTAGCCGACGAGGTCGCCCAGGCAGTAGACGGCGTCGACCTCGCCGCGGCCGAGGCGGGCGTCGATGTCGCGCAGGACGGCCTCGAGGGCGGGGAGGTTGGCGTGGACGTCGGAGAAGACAGCGAGGGTTGTGGGCATGGGTCTGCGAAAGGAGAGGTGCGATCAGGGGCGCCACCTGTGGTCAGGCGGAGGGCAGGGATTCGACGCTCGCGAGGGCTTAGGCGGGCCTGGTGGCCCGGACAGTCACGCTGAGGAGCGGGGCCTCGGCCCCGTCCGGTAGGAGCCCATCTGGCAGGTCGATCGGGCGCTCCGCCACCACCTCGACGCCCTCGAACCCGGCATCTCGGACGATCCCGAGGTACGCCTCCCGTTCGAGCGCCCCGGCCACGCACCCGGCGTAGAGCTCGGCGGAGGCCCGGACCGTTTCCGGTAGCTCGCCTCGGCTCACGACGTCGGAGACGCAGACGTGGCCTCCCGGGCGGAGCACCCGGAACGCCTCAGCGAACGCGCGGGCCTTGTCCGGTACAAGGTTGAGCACGCAGTTCGAGACGACGACGTCGGCCGAGGCGTCCGCGAACGGGAGCGCCTCGATGTCGCCGTGCTCGAAGTGGACGTTCTCGTACCCCAGCGCCGCCGCGTTCTGCCGCGCCTTCCGGACCATCTCCGGCGTGAAGTCGACGCCGAGCACCGTCCCCTCCTCACCGACGACGCGGCGGGCGACGAAGGCGTCGAGCCCGGTCCCCGCGCCGAGATCAAGCACCGTTTGGCCCGGTGCGAGCCCGGCGTGCTCGACGGGGAGCCCGCAGCCGAGCTTGAGGTCGGCCACCTCGACGTACCCGTCGACGCCGTCGTATGCGGCGCCGATCATGTTGATCTCGGTGCTCGCGCCGTCGCCTGTCACGGAAGGCGAGCAGCACGACAGGCCCGCGCCGCGGGCGACGGCGGCGTACTTCTCGCGGACCGAACGACGGAGCGCGTCCGCGTTCGGCAATTCAGCGTCCGGCGTATTTGCGTAGGGTAGAGAAAGAGCGTCGGGGGTCATGGGAGCGGGGTGGAGCGGGTGAGCGGGAGCGGCGCGCGGTCGCCGTAGACGGCCCGGTAGGCAG
>NZ_JBARYR010000407.1:0-2281 GCF_049648075.1 Rubrivirga sp.
GCGACGACGGACCTGCTCGGTGGCTCGCCGCTCCCGTTCCAGCGCGGCGCCGGGCTCGACCTCGAGGCTATAAGCCCGGCGTGGTCTGGCCTCGAGGGCGCGCACGGCGAGTGGGAAGTTCCCGTTGTGGTCCGCCGCTTCGCCGACGGCGCCGTCACCAACGAGCCCGGCGACACGTTTGGCTTCCGGCTCGTCGAGGGCGAGCGCCCGGTCTCGGCCACAGCGACGGTCGTCCTCGAGGTCGAGAGGGGGCACCTGGGCGGCACGTTCGTCGAGACGCCGGGCCGGATCGGCCCGTGGCAGGCGTCGAACGGCGACCTCTATTTCATCATAGAGCCGACTGAGTCAGACAACGTCCTGATGGTCGTCACGTCGTCCGACGGCGGGGCGACGTGGCGCGAGGTCGACGGTGCGAACCGGCCCACAGCCGACGACCTCGAGGGCGTCGGGGCCGACCTCGAGGGCGGGACGCTCCACGTTTTGCACCAGACCTCGGACCACGTCTGGCGCCACGTTTTCCGGACGTCGGACCACCCGACGGCGCCGGACACGTGGGGCATCACAGACGAGTCGGTCGCGGCGCCGGGCAACCCGCCGACCCAAGTGGCGTCGCTCGTCGCGCGGCCGGACGGGAGCCTGGTCGCGGCGTACGGCGGGCTCGAGACGATCCTCGTCAAGGTCCGTTCGGCCGACGGCACCTGGGGGCCCGAGATCGCCGTCGACCCCGGCGGGCCGATCGAGTCCGGGCCCCACCTCGCCCTCGGGGACGGCCTCGAGGTCCACCTCGCCTACACCGACGGCGCCGGATCGGCGTGGTACCGCCGCGTCCGCGCCGGTGGCTCGCTGTCGCCGCGTGTTCGACTCTCGACCGGATTGGGCACGGCCGAGCACGACGTCGGGGCTGTCGCTCCGCTGGCCGTCCTCGAGGACGGCACTGTCGTGGTCGTCTACCGGCTGGCCGACGGCGGGCTGTGGGAGCGGCGCCTCGAGGGCGACGCGGTCTCGGAGCCGGTCCGCATCACGGACCGGACCGTCGTCCAGAACGCCGTCGACTCGGAGCAGGTCGGCGCCGATGTCGTCGCCGTCGGAGACGCGGTCCACGTCCTGTTCATCGAGGACGAGACCGGCCATCTCTACCACGCCGTCTCCCGCGACCGGGAGTCGTGGACCACCCGCCTCGTCGCCGACGACGTGCGAGCGCAGTGGGTTCGAGGGCGAGTCCTCGTGCGACCGGACGGGACGAGCACCTACGGAGTCGTCCTCGACGCGGGGTCGGATGGAGGCGCGGGGATGAACCGCTACCTCGAGGTCGGGCTGGGGGACTGAGGGCGACTGTGGATAGCACACAAACAGAGAACGCCGGCCCCCGAGGGAGCCGGCGTCCTGCCGTGTACCGCGTACGGGATTCGAACCCGTGTTACCGCCGTGAGAGGGCAGCGTCCTAGGCCTCTAGACGAACGCGGCATCGTGGAGGCGCCCGGCGTCCGGCCGGGCAGGACAACGAAGGTAGGGAAGCCCGGCCCCAAGATCGAGGGCCTAGGCGTCAACCAACGTCATTTTCACGTGCTCCAACCCGTCCTCGAGGAAGACGTCGCCCTCGGCCTGGAAGCCGAACGCTCGGTAGAGGCCTGCGACGTAGGTCTGCGCGTGCAGCACGAACCGCGAGCGTCCGGCCGCGCGAGCGTCCCCAAGAGCGCGCCCGACCAGTGCCCGTCCGATCCCTGCGCCCCGGCCCTCCGGTACGACCGCGAACCGCTCCAGCTTGGCCCACGTCTCGTCCTCGAGGACGACGGCCCGCCACCGCGCCACCCCGACCGGCTCGCCCTCGAGGGTTGCCAGGAGGTGGTGGACGGCGTCGCCGCGGAGCGCCGGGGCGTCCCACCCGTCCCACTCGTCGGCGTCGGGGACGTCCTGCTCGAGGACGAACACGCGGCGGCGGATGGCCTGGACGTGAGCCCAGTCAGCGTCGGAGACGGCGAGGCGGATCTCGGCCGGCATCGTCAGAGCGTGCTGGTCAAGAACGACGCGACGCGGGACTGAGCCGCGGGTTGCTCGATCAGGCCGTCGTGCGTGGCGCCCTCGATGATCTCCACGACACCCTGCCCACCCGTTTCGATCAAGCCCCGACGCAGCGCCCCGGCCTGGTCCTCGCCCACGACCTGGTCGTCGTCGGCGTGGAGGCCCAGGACGGGCGGGAGGCGGAGGCGCAGCCTCGAGGGCGAGAGCGCCAAGAGCCCGCGGCGCGCGTCCTCGAGGGGGAGCCCAGCGCGGACCTCGAGGG
>NZ_JBARYR010000408.1:0-1825 GCF_049648075.1 Rubrivirga sp.
GCCCACAGCCCGGCCCAGTTCCGGGACGGCGTCGGCGCCAGCGGCGGCGCTGGCGGCGCCCAGCTCCTCATCGAGAGCTGCCCGACGCGGATCTTCCTGCCGAACCCCGACGCCGCCGAGCCCGACACGGCCGCGCTCTACCACTGGCTCGGGCTCAACGAGGCCGAGGTGTCGCGGCTCTCGCGCGCCCGCAAGAAGCGGGACTACTACGTCCGCTCGCCGTCGGGGGCGCGGACGTTCGACCTGGCGCTCGACCCACTCGATATGGCGTTCCTGGGCACGCTCCCCGGCCGCTCGGCCGACGAGACGGTCCGGGAAGCCGCGCGGCTGGCGGACGCCGACGGCGAGCGGTGGCCCGCCGAGTGGCTCCGCCTCTGCGGCCTCGACGTCGAGGCCGACGCCCTCGATACGGCACGTGCTAATCCGCTCGAACGAGCGGCGTCGTAGACTGCGTTCGTGCGGCGCCGCCGTTCAGAGACTGGGGTTCGGCACTCCTCGCTCCAGTAGGCGTTCGACCTCTACCGCCAGCGTCCACGGCCATGAACACGCTCACCATCGATCTTCCTTACGACGTCGATCCCGACGACGCCCGGTTGCTCCTCACGATGAAGCTGTTCGAGGAGGGGCGAGTCTCACTCGGGAAGGCGGCCGAGTTAGCCGGGTACACCCGGAGGACCTACATGGAGCTTCTGGCACGGAGGGGGGTCGCCGTGTTCAATTACTCGCCGGAGTCACTCGACGAGGAAATGGCGCTCGCCCCCGAGGGGTCGCCCACTGAAGGGGCTCCGCCGGAGATGGCCTGATGCTCGTCGTCACCGACAGCACGGCGCTCATCAGTCTGGACCGGATTGGGCGTCTCGACCTTCTCCCGGCCGTTTTCCCCGACATCATGGCGCCCCCCGCCGTCGCCCGAGGAGTTTGGGCGGCACCCCGCGTGGCTGACCGTCCGCTCGCCCCGCGACGTGGAGACGACGCGGACGGTGCGAGCACAGTTGGACGCGGGCGAGGCCGAGGCCATCGCGCTGGCGCTGGAACACCACGGGAGCACGGTCCTCCTCGACGAACAGCGCGGTCGAACGTTCGCGCTCGCTCTCGGAGTCCCCGTCGTCGGCACGTTCGGCCTGCTCATCCGGGCCAAGCGCCGGGGCCTCGTCTCGACCGTACGGCCCGTCCTCGACGCCCTCGTCGGAGCCGGGTTCTACGCATCCGACGCGCTGTACCACCGTGCGTTGACGTTGGCAGGCGAGGCCGAGCCGTAGCTACCAACAGGCGGAGCGTCTGGGAGAGATGATCGTCGGCCATGTCGAACGATACGCTTTCGTTCTGCGAAAGATGGTCTTTCGGATCTCTCCTGCCGTCAAGGCTCGGTCGCTCCACCGACGACAGGATGTGAGCCGCCAGAGACTCGGATCGCGCTCTTGGGGTGACGCCCTTTCCCACGAGACGCCCAGACCCATGCTCCGGCTCAACCTCCCCCTCCGCATCGCCCGCATCCGCCGTGTCCGCTTGCCGCGCTCGTTCGGCCTTGCGGCGCTCCTCGCCTTGGTCGCGCTCGCGCCTGCCCAGGAGGCGAAGGCGCAGTGGGCCGTGGTCGACCCGGCGCACATCGCGAAGTCGGTCATCAACGGTCGCCAGATCGTCAACCAACTCCAGGCGCAGCGCGACCAGCTCCTCGCCTTCCGCGAGAACATCCGGAAGCTCCGGTCCTACAACGTCCGCGACGTGACGGGCTTCATCGCGCAGCTCGACCGGACGATCACGGACGGCGGCCAGCTCGCCTACTCGTCGGCCGACCTCGGGCGCGAGTTCGAGCAGGCCTACCGCT
>NZ_JBARYR010000409.1:0-2130 GCF_049648075.1 Rubrivirga sp.
GCGGTGGACAGCGTCTTGGGGTCGTCGAACGTCATCAACGCGTCGAGGGCGGTCTGGGCGTCGAACGTCGGCGCGCGGCGGGCCGCGTTGCACAGGGCGACGGTCTCCTTGAGCCACTTCGCGGTGAACCGCTTTTTGACGGCGGGCAGCGGCGGCCACGGCGCCTTCTCGCCCAGGTCCGAGATCACGCCGACGGCGGCGACCCAGTCGACGACCTCGACGAGAGCGGCGTCCTCGAGGCCGGGGTGGACCAAGCTGTGCGCCAGCCACGCCGAGCACGGGATCGGGTCCCAGTCGTAGCCGCTGATCACGAACGCATCGCCATGTGCCCCGCTCGGTCGGTGGTGATCGACGTACAGGACGGGGACGCCGTCCTCGAGCGTGCCGCGCTCGTTGACACCCAAGTCGGTGACCAGCAGCGCGTCGGGCTCGAGGGCGCGCAGGCGGTCGCGGGCATCGTCGGTAAATGCGGACTCGTTCCGACCGGACGGGACCACGACGACCTCGAGGTCGGGGCGGAGGCACGGGAGCGCGCGGCCGAACACGGCGCCGGCGCCGAGTCCGTCGGCGTCGAAGTGGCAGAACACGACGACGCGGGCGCGGTCGGGCACGGCGCGGAGCCAATCGTGGAAGGTGGCGCGAGCGGCCTGGAGGTGGTCGTCAAAGGTCATCGCTGCGGTGTGTGCTGTCGGCCTCGAGGGCGATTGGAGGCGTCGTCTCCGGCGCCGAGGACGTCACGAGGCGAGTGCGGCGACGGCCTCGAGGGTGTCGATCTCGTCCACCGGCTTGTCACGGCGCAGCCGGACGATGCGGGGAAAGCGGAGCGCGTAGCCGCTCTTGTGGCGCTTCGAGACCTGGACGTTGTCGAACGCGACCTCGACGACGACCTCGGGCTCGACGGTCCGCACCTTGCCATGGGCGAACGTCTGGAGGGTGTGGTCCTCGAACCACGCCGTCAGCTCCTTTAGCTCGACGTCGGTCAGCCCCGAGTACGCCTTGCCGACGTTTAGGAGCGTGTCGTCGGCGGCGCTCTTGCGGACGGCGAACGTAAAGTCGGACAGGAACTTGCGGCGCCCGCCGTGGCCGCGCTCGACGGTCGTCACGACCACGTCGAGCGTCGCGAGCGCCTTTTTGACCTTGAGCCAGTCGCGTCCTCGACGGCCCGGCTTGTACAGCGAGTCCAACCCCTTCACCATCAGGCCCTCGTTGCCGCGGTCGCGGGCTTGGTCGAACAGGTCATCGAGCTTGTCTAGGTCCTCGAGGACGGTCACGGCGGAGCGGCGGAGTGGGCCGTCGAACGGTAGCCGACCCAACAGCTCTTGGCGCTCGCGGTACGGCACGTCGAGGACGAGCGCGTCGTCCCAGGCGAGCACGTCGTAGAGGACGAACGCGACCGGGTACTCGGCCTGGAGCTCGGCGCTGGCGGTCTTGCGACCGAGCCGCTTCTGGAGCGATTGGAACGGCTGGATCGCACCCTCTGCGTCGACCGGGACGATCTCGCCGTCCAGGATCATGCCGGTCGGGGACGCCTCGGCCCACGCGGCCAACGGCTCCACCAGGTCCGGGAACGCGCGCTGGATCGCGTCCAGCGTCCGCGAGAAGATGGCGACGCGAGCGCCGTCGACCTCGAGGCCGTGCAGATCCGGGTTTCCGGGATCGGCGGCGACGTGGACCTGGGCGCGGATGCCGTCGAACTTGTCCTCGACGGCGACCGGCGGCGGGATCTGGCGGCCGACATCCTCGGCCAACGTCCGGCCCTCGCTCGCCTCGGCGGCCGTCGCTAGCATGAACTTGATCGGGTGGAAGATGCGCAACGTCGCGTCCTCGAGGCGGCGGTGCCGCGCGAGAACGGCGGCCTCGCCCACGTCGCCCGTCAGCATGTTGGCCCGTTGCACGGCGCCGACCTCGAGGTCGTGCAGCCTCGCGACCGCGTTCTCGACCCCGCCCTCCAACATCCCAATCCGTAGCTCGCCGGCCAGCAGCTTGACCAGGAAGCGAGCTTCGACAGGCGTCACGCGAGCCAGCATCCCAGTGATCAACTCGGTCTTGGCGCCGCCCCGCGTCTCGGCGATCTGGGCGAAGAAGCCATCCGCCTCCTCGAGGCTGAGCGTCGGCTCGACGGGCGGGACG
>NZ_JBARYR010000410.1:0-2182 GCF_049648075.1 Rubrivirga sp.
ACATGGCCGGCGCCCTCGAAGCCGCCCGCGCGCGCGAGGTCGAGGCCGTCCGCGTCCACGCCGAGGCCCAACGCCTGCGCGAGCTCGACGCGTTCCGAAGCCGCTTTTTCGCCGACGTCGCCCACGAGTTCAGGACGCCGCTCACCCTGACCCTGGGTCCCCTCCAGGACGTCCTGAGCGACGAGCACGGGCGCGTCGAGGACGCGGTCCGCGCGCCGCTCGTCCTGGCCCAGCAGAACGGGCAGCGCGTGCTCACGCTCGTCGACCAGATCCTGAGCGTCGCACGAGCGGAGGCCGGGCAGCTTCAGCTCCAGACCCGCCCGGTCGATCTGTCCGCGTTCGTCTCGCACGTTGCCGAGCGCTACCGGGACGCTGCGCGCCAGCGCGGGCTCGACCTCGAGGTCGCGGTACCGCCGGACCCCGTCGAGGTCGTGGCCGACCCGGCACGGCTCGAGACGGTCCTGACCAACCTGCTCACCAACGCGTTCAAGTTCACGCCGTCCGGCGGGTCCGTCCGCGTCGTCCTCGAGGCTGAGAGCCTAGCCCGCATCACGGTCCAAGACACGGGCCGAGGGATCGCGCCGGACGCGCTGCCCCACGTGTTCGACCGGTTCTACACGACGCCGGCAGAGGACAGCTTCGGAGGCACGGGGACCGGAATCGGCCTGTCGCTGGCTCGCGAGCTGGTCGCGCTCCACGGCGGCACCCTCGAGGTCGAGAGCGTCCAGGGACAGGGGAGCCGGTTTACGGTCACGTTGCCGCTCGGGTCCGGCGCGGCCGGGGACGGGTGGGCGCCCGGCGCCATACCGGCACCCGCCCTCGGAGGCGGGGACACTAGCGACGCGCCCGACCTCGAGGACGACGTGACGACGGTGCTCGTCGTTGAGGACCACCCCGAGCTCCGGGCCTACGTGCGGCGCCACCTCGAGCCGTCGTACCGCGTCCTCGAGACCGACGACGGGCAAAAGGGCTTGGAGATGGCGCGAGAGCGATTGCCGGACTTGGTCGTCAGCGACGTCATGATGCCGGGCCTGGATGGGCTCTCGCTGTGCCACGCGCTAAAGTCCGACCCCGAGACCGACTTTATCCCGGTCATCTTGCTCACCGCCCGCGCCGAGCGCGACGACCGGCTCGAGGGCTTGGCCATGCAGGCCGACGACTACCTCACCAAGCCGTTCGACCCGGCCGAGCTGCGCGCCCGTGTCGGCAACCTGATCGCGAGCCGGCAGCGACTGCGAGAGCGGTTCGCCAGCGCGCCGGCTCCAGAAACGGACGCGTCGGGCGTGCTGTCCGCTGACGACGCGTTCCGGGCGCGCGTCGCGGCCGAGATCGCGGAGCACCTGAGCGACGAGGACTTCTCGGTCGAGCGGCTGGCGGAGGCCGTCGGCGTGAGCCGGTCGACGCTGCACCGACAGCTAAAGGAGATCGACGGCGTGACGCCGAGCGCAGCGATCCAAGCCGCCCGCCTGGAGCGCGCCGCCGACCTGCTCGCGGCCGACGCCGGGACGGTCAGCGAAGTCGCCTACGGCGTCGGGTTCAGGAGCGCGTCGCACTTTTCGAACACCTTCGCCAAGGCGTACGGGTCCCGGCCGTCGGTCTACGCTCGCGCCCACTCGGGCACGGCGTAGCGGCGGTCCGCCCTCGAGGACGAGAACGCTGGTGCGGACCGTCGGCGTGCGACCTCGAGGACGCGGGATCCCCCGGCCGCGACCTCGAGGGCGACGCTTGGAAACCAGGGAACTGGCGCCCGATGAGACGTGGACGCATGACTTTGAGACGTACACGCACGCGCCGAAACGAGGAATCGGGGAGGTTGAGGTCGCTTCTGCCCTTGGTGCCGACTGGCACTCCTCTTCCACGACCTCGTACCCATGCGCATCTCTCTCACGCTCGCCCTCGCCCTGTTTGCCTTCTCCGCCTCCGCCCAGGAGATGGGCGCCGCCGAGATGCGCGAGGGCGTCACCTACCACCAAGTTCAGTACTTCAAGTTCCACCCCGGCAAGTCCGCCGAAGGAATCGCGATCATGCGCGACCACCTGCTGCCCGCCTCGCTCGCGTCGGGCACGAACGTCGCCTTTTACGAGACGTTGGTGGGCGACTGGGACGCCGTCAGCTACTTCGAGATGGGCGACGACCTGGAGGAGATGACGTGGGAGACGAGCCCGACCGAGATGCGCTTCCG
>NZ_JBARYR010000411.1:0-8522 GCF_049648075.1 Rubrivirga sp.
GCAGACACGTTCGAGGTCACCGTCCTCGATCCGTGCCCCGCCTCGGTCCAACCCGGCCACGTCGACGTCTTCCCTATCGAGGTCGGGGCACGGTGGTCATACGACGTAGAGGCCTCGGAGAACCCGACCGGCCGGCCGGCGACGCGGGAGTTGGGGACTGCGGCCCTCGAGGTCGTTTCGGCGGGCGCGTGCGACCGTGGGGCAAGGGCGTTTGCCGTCCGCGAACGCGTCTCACTGGTGGCCGAGCGCTACGACGCTGCGACAGATTCATGGGTGGTCACCGGCAGCCCTAGCGTCGACCGGACGGTGGCGTGGACCGTCACGGATTCGCTGGTTACCACAGACGCCCCGCCATTCCCCGGCGGCCGAGCCGGGCTGCGGCCGCTCGCGCCGTTTGGTCAGGAGATCCCACGCTTTGCCGAAGCGGGGACCATAAGTCTGTTCATCACGCGCGATTCGTTTCTCGGCCCGAGCATCGTCCTCGAGGCCGGAGTCGGTCCCGTGAGCTACTGGACACGGACCAACTTTGGAACGGTTGGCAGCGGGTTCGTTCGCTGGACACAGATCGAATAGAGGTGACGAGGTAGGCGCCCGAGGGCACCGCCGTGAGTACCGACCTCGAGCCCGAGCAACGTCGCGACGTGGCGTTCGTCGGACCCGTGGCGCTTCAGCCTCGTGACGAGTGTGGTCGTGCCTGAATCAGCCTGGACAACGGGGTCGCGGACTGAGCCGACGGCTGCGGATTGTACCATCGCGAGTGGTGCGATCTCATCATGCTGGCCGGGAGCGAGGTTGAGACCTTGGTCGATCTCTCGCCTCCGGTTCCTGCAATGACTGCTCAACGTCCCACACCCGCATTCATCGGCGCCTCCTGGGCCGCGCTCCTCATCGGCGTCGTATCGTTTATGATCGGGTTGTGGAACGCGACCTCGATGATGCTGAACGAGAAGGGCTACTACCTGACCGTGTTGCTGTTCGGGCTGTTCGGCGTGATCTCGCTCCAGAAGTCGGTCCGCGACCGGCTCGAGGGCGTGCCGGTGACGTCGCTGTACTACGGCCTGTGCTGGCTCGCGGTCACGACCGCAATCGTGTTGTTGACGGTCGGGTTGTGGAACGCGGGACTCGCGCTGAGCGAGAAGGGGTTCTACGCGATGGCCTTCCTGCTCGCCTTGTTCGGCGCGATCACGGTTCAGAAGAACGTCCGCGATAGCGCGGCCTACGACGAAGCGAATCCGTCGGAGCCCGTCCTCGAGGGCGAGCGTCGCGGTTTGGGAGCTCTGCTAGGCGACGGCTAGAACGCGCCGACCTCGAGGGCGGGGACCTACGCGGTCTCGGCCTCGAACGGAGCGAGCGCCTCCTCGACAGGCAGAGGGTCTGGGACCCACGAGAGCAACCGGGCCATGACGGCGTCCAGAAGCGCGTCCGGGCACGAGGCGCCGGCCGTGAGCAACACCCTGAGCGGGCCGTCGCCCTCGAGGTCGAGCCAGTCGGCCGTCTCGCGCTCGGTCTTGGTGCGCCAGTCGAAGTGCCGGATCGAGGACGGGCTGACCAACTCGTCGGCGTCCTTGACGAAGTACGTCGGCAGGCCGGCGTCCTCGCACAACTCGACCAGGTGCGACGTGTTGGACGAGTTGTAGCCGCCTACCACGATCGCGACGTCGGCGCCGTCGGCGATGAGCGCCTCGGTCGCGTCCTGGTTCTCCTTGGTCGCGTAGCAGAGCGTGTCGCTGGTGTCCGCGAACGCGTCGTCGCTCCCGTCGCGGGCCTCGATGGCGACGCGGACGCGCTCGGCGATCGCCGCCGTCTCGGTCGCCAACATCGTCGTCTGGTTGACGACGCCGACGCGTCCCAGGTCACGGTCCGGGTCGAAGCCGTCGGAGGTGCGGTTGCGGAAGTGGTCCCAGAAGAACGCGGCGTCCTCTCGGCCCTCGATGACGGCCGCTAAGGCCTCGGTCTCTTCCGGGTCGCGCACCACGACGACAGGCCCCGTCGCGGCGGCGCGGCTGAACGTGGCGCGCGTCTCCTCATGCTTCCACTTGCCGTGGACGACGACCGTGTAGCCCTTGCCGCCGATCTGGGCGCCTTTCTTCCAGACGCGAACAACGAACGGGCACGTCGTGTCGTACGACGCGACGTCAGCGCCCCGTGCGGCGATCTCCTCTAGCGTCTCGGTCGGCGCGCCGAACGCGGGGACGATGACCAAGTCGGCCGGGCCGAGCTCTGAGAACGGGATGATCGTCTCGCCGGAAGTCGTTCGTAGGAATCGGATGCCGCGCGCCAGCAGGTCGTCGTTGACGTGCGGGTTGTGGATCATCTCGGACAGCAGGAAGATCCGCCCAGCCGCCGCCTTGTCGGGGTGCTCCTCCAGGGCGCGGTAGGCGATCTCGATCGCGTTCTCGACGCCGAAGCAGAACCCGAAATGGCGGGCCAGCTTGATCTGTACGGGTCCGAAGTCCAAGACGCTCGGGCTGAGGTCGCGCTTGCGCGGGTCCGCCGCCGTCCGGGCGGCCTTGACGCGGCCGACGACGGGGCTCCGGTAGAAGTCGGGGACGTCGAACTGGCGGGCCATGGCGTAAGGGGTGGCTGCGAAAGCTAGCCGAGACAACGCGTCCTCGAGGGCGAGCGTTGCCGTCCGGCGCCGACTCCTCAGAGACTCCGCCAGGGGCTCGTCACCGGCATCTCACGAAACCGTTAGGGTTTCGTCGGACCCATTCGGGAAGCCGGCCGTCTCAGGCAGGCACCTCTACACATCTCTCTCTCATGCGTCTCCGCCACTCCCTCACCGCGCTCGCGGCCTTCCTTCTCGTCCCGCTCGCAGCGGCACAGACCTTTACCACGACCCTCTCCGGCGCCAACGAGGTGCCCCCGGTCACGACCGCCGCCACCGGTAGCCTGACCGCGACGCTCGACGGGACCACGCTCGTCGTGTCCGGTTCGTTCTCCGGTCTCGAGAGCGACTACGCCTCCACCATCGGGACGCACCTCCACGGCGGATCGGCGACTGAGAACGGCCCCGTCGTGGTCCCGCTCGTCGTCGACCTCGATGCCGACAACCGTGGCGGCACCCTCGAGGCCGCGTCCAACACCTACACCGTCCGGGAGACGTTCGCGGACTCGATCCGCGCGGGCCTGGTCTACGCCAACGTCCATTCGACCGACAACCAGATGGGCGAGGTCCGAGGTCAGTTCCGCGAGGCCGCGGACCTGAGCATGGTCACGATCAACGAGGTCGACTCGGACACGCCGGGCACCGACACGGCCGAGTTCGTCGAGCTCTACAACGGCGGCTCCGATGCCGTCGCCCTCGACGACGCCGTCCTGGTGCTCTACAACGGCAACGACGACGCCTCGTATCAGGCCATCGACCTCGATGGGCTCTCGATCGACGCCGGTGGGTACCTCGTGATCGGCAACCCGGGTGTCGCGAACGTCGACCTCGAGGTCGCGCCGGGCGGCAGCGGGTTCTTCCAGAACGGGCCGGACGCGGTCGCGCTCTACACGGGCGCTGCGGCCGACTTCCCGACCGACACGCCGATCACCACCGACAACCTGATCGACGCGGTCGTCTACGGCACCGCCGACGACGACGATACCGACCTGCTCGCCGCACTCGGTGAGACCGTCCAGCAAGACGAGGACGCCAACGGTGACAAGGACAACGAGTCCATCCAGCGCTCGCCCGACGGGTCCGAGACGTTCGTCGTCGCGGCCCCCTCGCCCGGTGCGGCCAACGGCTCCAGCGGCGGCATGACGGCGCGGCTCCAGGTCATCCACAACTACCCGTTCATCGCTGGCGACACGGTCGACGTGTACGTCAACGGCGACCTGTTCCTGGACGACTTCGCCTTCCGCGCAGCGACGCCGTTCGTCGACGTCCCGGCCGGCACCGACCTGACCGTGGACGTGACCTTGGGCGACGACGCCGACAACTCGAGCCCGTTGTTCTCCGAGACGTACAACCTCGAGGCCGGGTCCGCGACGCAGCTGATCGCGTCCGACGAGGAGATCGGGGAGGACACCGGCTCGAACGCCGTGACGCTCTTGGTCGCTACGGACGCCCTCGAGGCCGCCGCCGACGCCTCGACGGTCGCGCTCCGGTTCGTCCGCGGCGCCCCCGACTCGTTCTCGGTCGTCGATCTCTCCCTCGAGGGCGAGGTCGTGTTCGAGGACGTCGACTACCTCGGCGTCACGGACTACCAAGCCGTCGCGCCCATTCGGACGCTCTTCGAGGTCACGTCCGAGGTCAATCCGGGCGAGGGCGACGTGTTCGTCTTTACGTCCACGACCGACCTCGACGACGACGCGGGCCGCGCGGCCACCGTCCTGTCCTCGGGGTTCTTCCTGGAGGTCCCGGGTGAGGAGGCCGAGCGCCCCCGCTACCGCCTGGTCGCCGTCTTCGCCGACGGTACGACCGAGATCCTGACGCCGCTCCCGAACCAGACGTCGAGTGAGGACGACCCGACCGCGGGCCTCCGCCTCGAGGTCGAGAACCCGATCGCGTCCGACGCCACGGTCTCGTTCGAGACGGCCGCGGCCGGCCCCGCGACCGTCGTCCTCTACGACGCGCTCGGCCGCCGCGCCGCGACGCTCGTCGACGGACCCGTCGGAGCCTCGGAGCAGACGGTCGCCCTCGAGGTCGGCGGTCTGGCCGCAGGCGTCTACGTGCTGCGGCTCGAGACCGCCACGGGAGCGATCAGCCGGACCGTCACCGTGATCCGGTAGCGCCCGCTGACTGCGCTGACGTCGCAGCCCTCGAGGACGAATGTGGGGCGGGGCCTTCGGGCTCCGCCCCTTTTTTTGTGGCGTCCATCAGAGGGAGCGTCGCAACTGGTAGGACGCCCACCCGTAGCCGACCCTCGCTCCAACACCTGTCATGTCCCACCTCTCGCGCCTTGTCGGTCTCGTCGTTCTCCTGTCGGCGGTGGCCCACGCTCAGGAAGCCCGACCGCTCGTCCTCGATGCGAGCCCGTCCGGCGCTCTCGAGGCCGGTGACGCGGATCGTTACACGCTCGACCTCGAGGACGACACGTTCGTCTCCGGCGCCGTGATGCAGCTCACCGTCGATGTGGTGGTGACGGTCGAGGGGCCGAACGGCCAAGAGATCGGCCAGTTCGACGGGCCGGCGCGCGGCGCCGACGCGTTCCAGTTTACCGCCGAGACCGCCGGGCGCTACACGATCACCGTCGCGCCCTTCGAGGACGAGGCCGGCGACTACACCATCGCGCTCGCGCGCCTCGAGCCCGTCGCGACGACGCCGGCCGGCAAGGTGGACCAGGCGATGTCCCGCTTTGACGGCGACCGCCCCGGAGCGCTCGTGGCCGTCCTCGAGGGCGGCAACGTCGTGTTCGAGCGCGCCTACGGAATGGCGAACCTGACGCACGGCGTCCCGATGACGCTCGACACCCGGACCAACATCGGCTCGACGAGCAAGCAGTTTACGGCGATGGCGCTCGCGCTCTTGGACCAGCGCGGCGACCTCGACCTCGACGACGACGTGCGCGAAACCGTCCCGGAGCTCCCCGACCTGGGCGAGACCGTCACGATCCGCAACCTGCTGACGCACACGAGCGGCTACCGCGAGTTCCTGAACACGCTCGCCCTGACCGGCCGGCGGATCGACAAAGGCAGCTACATCGACCGCGCCGAAGTCGTCCAGATGATCCAGCGCCAGCCGGCCTTTCAGGACGAGCCGGGCACGGTCTGGAACTACAACAACTCCGGCTACGCGATCGCCGCGACCATCGTCGAGCGCGTGACGGGGCAAGGCTTCCCCGAGTGGATGGCCGAGAACGTGTTCGGACCCCTCGGCATGACCGACACGGTCGTCCGCGCCGACCCGACGGTGATCGTGCCGAACAGCGCCCAGGGCTACCTGCCGGGCGAGGACGGCCAGTGGCGTGACGCCGTGGATCTGTACGCGGCCATGGGCGCGGGCGCCATCTACACGACCGTCGGCGACCTGGGGCGCTGGGTGCGCAACTTCGAGACGGCCGAGCTGGGCGGGCCGGACGTGATCCGCGAGATGACGACGCCGTTCGTCCTCGAGGACGGCCAGGCGACGGAGTACGGGCTGGGCCTGTTCGTCGACGAGCTCGGCGGCCTGCGCCGCGTCCACCACGGCGGCGCCGACAACGCGCACCGCTCGATGTTGATGTACTTCCCCGAGATCGACGCGGGCGTGATCGTCGAGTTCAACGGGCCGGACGACGCGACCGGGTTCGCGACGCGCGTCGCGCGGGCGTTCTTCGAGGACCGGTTCGTCGAGGACGACGGCGCGGCCGACTCCGACCTCGAGGCCGCCGACTTCGACGACGACCTGTTCGACGACTACGCCGGCCGCTACGCGCTCGACATCGCGCCGGGCTTCGTCCTGGAGTTCCGCAGGGGCGACGGCGGCTACCTCACCCAGGCGACCGGCCAAGGCCCGCTCGAGATCCTGCCGACCTCCGACTCGACGTTCGTGCTCACGGCCGTCGAGGCCGGCGTCACGTTCCACCGCGACGCCGACGGCGTCGTCCGCTCCGCGACGCTCCACCAGAACGGCGACAACCGCGCGACCAAGCAGGACGTCGAGCCGATGGCGACGGCCGAGCCGACCGACCTGGGGGACTACGCCGGTCGCTACTACAGCGACGAGCTCCAGGTCGTGTACGTGCTCGCCCTCGAGGACGGCGACCTCGTCACGCGCGTCCCCGGCGTCGCGGACGCCTTCCCATCCCGCCTGACGACGGACGACACGGTCGTGGTCACGGCCTACGGCGGCTTCCCGATCACTCTGGACTTCGACCGCGACGCGTCAGGCGCCATCACCGGATTCGTGGCCGACGGAGGAGGGCGGACGCGCAACGTGCAGTTCGACGTGATGGAGTAGCGGCACGGCCTCGAGGTCGGCGTGCTCGCACTCGTCCTCGAGGCCGGTCGCGACGTTCCCTCTCGGGCGGGAGAGGTCCGTTGAGAGCTCCCGGCGCTGCAACCTCCCGAGGTCGATCGCAGGCTCGTCCTCGAGGCCGAACGTTTTCGCGCTCGACCTCGAGGTCGGCTACGCCTTTTGTGCCAGCCGCTCGGACCACTCGGCCCGCCACGCGGGGAAGCGGCCTTCCACGATGGCCGCCCGCATCTGCCGCATCGTCCACAGGTAGAGCGCCAGGTTCTGGACGCTCGAGATCTCGACGTGGAGCGGCTCGTTCGCGATCTTGAGGTGGCGGAGGTAGGCGCGTGAGAACGTCTGCGAGTGGTAGACCTCGAGGCCGGGATCGACCGGCCCGAAGTGCGTCTTCCACTTGGCGTTCTTGATGTTGACCAGGCCCTCGGTCGTGAACAGGCTCCCGGTCCGCGCGTTGCGCGTCGGCATGACGCAGTCGAACAGGTCGACGCCGCGCGCGACGTTCTCGATCAGGTTCTGGGGCGTCCCGACGCCCATCAGGTAGCGCGGCCGGTCCGCCGGCAGGATCTCGTTGACGACCTCGACGGTGTCGTACATCTGCTCGGCCACCTCGCCCACGGACAGCCCGCCGATCGCGTAGCCCTCGGCCCCCAGATCGACCAGCGCACGGGCCGACTCGCGCCGGACGTCGGGGAAGACGGCGCCCTGGACGATGGGCCACAGCGACTGGTGGTGCCCGTAGCGCGGCTCGGTCGCACGGTAGTGGTCGAACGCGCGCTCGGCCCATCGGACGGTCCGCTCGTTGGCCCGCCGCGACTCGGCCCGGTCGACCGTCGCCGGCGTCAGCTCGTCGAGCACCATCATCACGTCCGACCCGATGTCGCGCTGGATGTCGACGACCTCCTCGGGCGAGAAGAACAGCCGGCTGCCGTCGAGGTGGCTGCGGAACGCGATGCCGTCTTCGGTGACCTTGACCAAGTCGCCGAGGGAGAACGCCTGGAAGCCGCCGGAGTCGGTCAGGATGGGGCGGTCCCACCGCATGAACTCGTGCAGGCCGCCGGCCTCGATGAGCACCTCGCGGCCGGGCCGAAGCGCCAGGTGGTACGTGTTGCCCAGCAGGATCCGCACGTCGAGGTCGCCCTTGAGCGTCCGCGGCGCCAACCCCTTCACGCTGCCGACCGTCCCGACCGGCTGGAACATGGGCGTCTCGACGGTCCCGTGGTCGGTCGTCAGCAGGCCCGCGCGGGCGCCGGTCTCGGGGCACTCGGCCTGGAGCTCGAAGGAAAGCATGGGTCTCGGGAGGCGGACCGGAGGGTACCTCGAGGGCGCCGTTGCGCGAGGCGAGAAGGGGGAGAAGAGGCGTCCTCGAGGTCGCTCCACGGTCGCTATTCCCACGGGCCATCTCCGCCTAGGCGGTGGACGGCTCGCCCTCGAGGTCGGACGCCGGTAGCTGGCTCCTCGCAGCTACCCTGCCACGTTGGCCGCGCCGGCCTGTTGGCTCTCGATAAACCGAACGGCCGTCCCGACGCCGTCCTCGAGGCGGATCGTCTGGCCGACGGCCTCGGCCCGAGTCTGGATCTCCCTCGAGGTCGTCGCCTGTCGGATGGCCGCCATCAAGGCCGGAGCGGTAAGGTGCTTT
>NZ_JBARYR010000412.1:0-1507 GCF_049648075.1 Rubrivirga sp.
TCGACGACGACGCCCGGCGCGTCTTGGACACGCTCGTCCCAGAAGAGGCCGAGATCCAGGGCGCCGACGGCGAGTGGTACTTCGTCCGCATCCTGCCCTACCGGACCACCGACGACCGCATCGAGGGCGTCGTGGTCACGTTCGTCGACGTCACCGAACTCCGCCAAGCCCGCGACGAAGCCAGGCGCCGGGCCGCTCAGCAGGCGGCCATCGCCGAGATCGGGCGGATGGCCCTGACGGCCCCGCTGACCGACGTCCTCGAGGCCGCCTGCGAGACTGCCCGCGACGTCCTCGAGGCCGACTTCGCGAAGGTCCTGCGCCACGAACCCGCCGAGGACCGGTTCGCCCTCGACGCCGGGTGCGGGTGGCATCCCGGGCTGGTCGGGACGGCCGCGGTCCCGGACAGCGTGGACTCACAGGGCGGCTTCACGCTCGCCGAGGACGGCCCGGTCGTCGTGCCCGACCTCGAGGCCGAGGAGCGGTTCTCCGGCCCCGAGCTCCTGACCACGCACGGTGTCCGGAGCGGGATCAGCATCACGGTTCCCGGCGACGGCGAGGCGTGGGGCGTGTTGGGCATCCACAGCCGGCAGCCCCGGACGTTCTCCGCCGCCGACGTGGAGTTCGTCGGAGCCCTGGCCAACCTGATCGGCGAGGCCGTCCGGCACGAGCAGGCCGAGCAGACGATCCGCCAGCAGCTCGGCGAGATCGAGGCCGTCTACGGGACGGCCCCGGTCGGGCTCGCGTTCATGGACCGCGAGCTGCGCTACCGCCGGATCAACCAGCGCCTGGCCGACATCAACGGGCTCCCCGTCGAGGACCACATCGGCAAGCGTGGCAAGGACCTGTTCCCGTTGCTCGTCGACACGGTCCAGCCTCTTCTCGAACGGGTCCTGGAGACCGGCGAGCCCATCGAGGACATCGAGTTCCGGGGCGCCACGTTGCGCGACCCGGATCTCGAGCGGGACTGGCTGTGCAGCTACGTCCCGGAGTTCGACCCGGAGGGCGTCATCGAGGGCGTCAGCATCGTCGTTCGGGACATCACGGACCTGCGCGAGAGCGAGCGCCGTGCCACGGCCATGGCCGAGCAGCTCCAGCTCACGCTCGACGCGGCCCGGCTCGGGACGTTCCGGTACGTCGTCGAGGACGGCCGGGTCGAGCTCGACGAGCGGTTCCAGGAGCTCTTCGGGTACCCCTCCGAGATGACGTTGGAGGCCGGGGTCGGGCGGGTCACGCCGGGCCAGCAGGAGATGACTCGGGCAGCGCTCAGCCGCGCCCTCGACCCGGCCGACTCCAACGACGAGTACGACATCGAGAACCTGGTCGAGGGCGACGACGGCCCCAAGTGGGTCTCGGTCCGGGCCCGCGCCGTGTTCGACGGCGAGGGGCCGGACCGGACGCCGCGCGAGCTGTTCGGCGTCGCCCTCGACGTCACCGACCTGCGCCGGACGACGGACGAGCTCCGCGTGCTCACCGAAGACCTCGAGGGCCGCGTCGAGAGCCGGACGGC
>NZ_JBARYR010000413.1:0-2384 GCF_049648075.1 Rubrivirga sp.
CGCCTACACCGTCCGCGCCCTGGGCCCGGGCCTGGCGATGTCGAGCCGGTTCACGGTCGTCCGCTAGGGCCGCGCGCCGCCGGTTCGTCCTCGAGGGTGTTGCGGCCTCGAGGACGGACCGAGCGCGCTAGCTCAGCGCGTCCTTGGCCTTCTGGGCCACCTTGGCGAGCCCGCTCTTGGCGACGTCCTGGGGACGCGGTGCGTCGAACGTCGAGGGCGGCGGCTCTGGGAGCTCGGGCACGTCGCCCAGGGGCTCCATCTTGTCGATCATCGAGAACTCGCCCTTGCCGTCGACCGACGGGCCGGACGTGAACCGGGCGCCGTCGAACCCGTCGTGGGGCTCCGTCCCGGTCGCCATGAACGCGTACTGCAAGTTCATCTCGTCGACGTGGGGCGCCTTGCGCTCCTCCTGGAGCGGGATCGAGGCCGGGATCGGGTGGAGCGCCTCGACGCCGCCCAGCTCCTCGATCACGGCGAGCCACTGGTTCTGGTGCATCGTGTCGCGGGCCAGCAGGTACCGGAGCATGTCCTGCATGCCGGGGTCGTCGGTCATCTGGTAGAGCCGGGCCGCCAGTGTCCGGCCGGTCGACTCGGCCATGACGTTGGCGTACATGTCGGCGGCCAGGTTGCCCGACGCGACGACGTGGGCGGCCGTGAACGGCTCGCCGTGACTGTTGACGGGCATCGCGCCCAGGCCGGCCGACAAAAAGTGGCGGGGCAGCTGGCCGCCCAAGGCCGCGGCGACGGCGGGGTCCTGGGCCGCCTCGTCCTTGAGGTCGGTCGAGGCGCCCTCCAAGTTGAGGGCCACGGCCGTCGCCAGCATCTCGACGTGGCCCAACTCCTCGGCGCCCGTCTGCTGGAGCATGTCACGGTACTTGTGCATAGAGGGCGGCAGGTTCCAGGCCTGGAAAAAGTACTGCATCATGACCCGGATCTCGCCCTCGATGCCGCCGATGGCCTGCTGGAGGTAGCGGGCGAACGTCGGGTTGGGCGTGTCGACTTTGACGGGGTACTGGAGGCGGAGGTCGTTGTAGAACATGGCGAGGGAGATCGGTGACGGGTCTGTAGGCTAGGCCAGCGAGTCCCTTTCGATCGTGAGGCGAGCCCTGTCCGATCCCACGGGGCGCCCGCGACCTCGAGGCCGCGGGCGCCCTGATCGTCGGCTGGGGCGGGAACTGGCTGTTGTCTCGAGGCCGCGGCGCGGTGTCAGAGCGCCCTCGAGGCCGACCTGCGGCTGGCCGCCTCGAGGATGGAGAGACCACCCTAGTAGACCGAAGCGCGTCGAGATCCCTCGGCTCCGCTCGGGACGACGTCGTAGAGGGACCGGCGCGGTGGGTGACAGACCTCGAGGGCGGCACCAACGTAGAGACACCACGCTGTGGCATCTGGCCGTCCTCGAGGTGGCCCCTCGCCCTCGAGGGCGTGGGCAGCGCGTGCTCTCTCCGATCGCCAATCCCCATTTCCCTCCCCGCCCTGTGACGCGGGGTGTCAGCCCCGGCCGGTATCTTGTCGGCCGTCCCCCACACGAAAGAATGCCCGTCGTCGAGACGATCCCGCTCCACGAGACCGCCAAGGAGCGCTACCTCACTTATGCGATGTCCGTCATCACGTCGAGGGCGCTGCCCGACGTGCGCGACGGGCTCAAGCCGGTCCAGCGGCGGATCCTGTACGCGATGGCGACGAACCTGCGGCTCGGGCCGGACTCGCGGTTCCGTAAGAGCGCGACGATTGTCGGCGAGGTGATGGGCAAGTACCACCCGCACGGCGACACCGCGATCTACGACGCGATGGTGCGGATGGCCCAGAGCTGGGCGCTCCGCTCGCCACTCGTGGACGGCCAGGGCAACTTCGGCAGCCTCGACGGCGACTCGCCGGCGGCCATGCGCTACACCGAGGCCCGGCTGCGAGCGCTTGGCGCAGCCATGCTGTCCGAGATCAAGCAGGACACCGTCGCGTTCCGCCCGACCTACGACGGCCAGCTCTTCGAGCCCGTCGTGTTGCCGTCGCCGGTCCCCAACTTTTTGGTCAACGGCGCGACCGGTATCGCCGTCGGCATGGCGACCAACGTGCCCCCGCACCATCTGGGCGAGATCGTCGACGCGTGCTTGACGCTCGTCAAGAGCCCGAACGCACGGCTCGAGACACTTCTACAGCACGTCCAAGGGCCAGACTTCCCGACCGGCGGGCGGATCCTGAACACGCCGGAGCAGATCGCGAAGATCTACGAGACCGGCGACGGCGCCATCGACCTGCGGGGCGAGTACGTCCTGGAGGGCAAGAGCCGCATCGTGCTGACCTCGATCCCATACGCGCTCCAGAAGGCGGACCTGATCGAGAAAATCGCCGACCACATCCGCACCGGAAAGGTGCCCCAGATCGTCGAC
>NZ_JBARYR010000414.1:0-2442 GCF_049648075.1 Rubrivirga sp.
CGCGTCAGGTGGACTGGAGGCGGCCCGCGCGGTGATCGGCCAACTCGATCAAGACCGGGCGTCGATTATCGAGCCGCGCATGCTTGCGGCGACCGAAGGGACCGGGTTCGACATCGCGGCGACCAAGACTCCTGAGGATCTCGCCGGCTTCCTAGAGCGCGAGCATCCCCAGACGATAGCCGTCGTGCTGTCTCGCTTGCCCGCGAAAACGGCTGCCGGTACGCTCGGACGTCTACCGGTCGACGTCCGGGGCGACGTCATCCGCCGCTTGTCCTCGCTCGAGGAGACGCCCGCTTCGGCGCTCCGCGACCTCGACGAAGCGCTCCGTCGCCGGTTCGCGCCGGGAGCAGGAGGCAGAGACGGCGGAGTCCGCCGCGCCGCCGACATCATTACGCAGTCCGGCCGCGCGGTTGGAGACGCCATCCTGGATGACATCCGCGACCGCACGCCGGAGCTCGCCGGTCAGATCCGAGAGCTTCTGTTCGTCTTCGAGGACTTACACCGCTTGGACGACCGCGACCTCGCCCGCGTGCTCTCGGAGTGCGACCAGGGCATGCTCGCGAAGGCCCTCCACGGCGCCACGGCCGACTTCTCCGATAGGGCGCTCCGCTGCGTCAGTGATCGAGTCGGGTCGGCGTTGTTGGAAGAGATTGAGATGATCGGGACGCAGCCTGCGGACGTTATCGAGGAGGCCCACCGCTATGTGATTGCAATCGTGCTGCGGCTCGCCGACGAGGAGGCCATCACGATCGCGTCGTCCACGGCATCCGAAACCTAAGATGTCCACCACCGCCCGCACGTCCGTCCTGCGCGGCCTTGAGCCCGAGCCGTTTCACTTCAGCGCCGTCGAGGACGTGCCACCCCTGAGCCGAGAGCCATTCGCGCCGCTGTTCGAGCGTGGCGTCCTCGAGGACGAGTTCGTGCCGCTGTTCCAGACCGACTCGGCGCTCGAGTCCACGTCGTCGCCGGCCTCACTCGCTACGCCGCCTCCGACGCCGCTTACCTACCACGACGGCCTCGAGGCCGGACGGTCGGAGGTGGCTCTCGAGATTTCCAACCTCGAGGCCGAGGTCGAGCGCCTGACGGGCAAGGTCGCCCAAGCCGAGGACGCCGACCGACAGCATCAGGAGATCGTCACGGGCGCCGTCGAGCGGCTGAGCGCGTTGTGGGCCGACGCGGTCCGCGCCCTCGAGGCCGATCTCGCCGCACTCGCCATCGACGTGGCTGAGGGCGTCCTCGACGCGCCGCTTACGGACGCGCAGCGAGCCGCGTCGTCGTCGGTGCTCGCCCAGGCCGTCGACACCTTGTCCTCCGGTCCGGCCATCGACATCTCGACGCACCCCGTCGACCATCTCCACCTGCGCGAGTCTGGCCTGACCGACGCGCTCTCGGCCGCCCATACCGACTTGCACTGGGACACAAACGCAGCGCTCAACGAGGGCGACTGGCGCGTTTCGACATCGGAGGGCGCCGTCCACCGTGTCCGCGCCGAAATGTTCGAGTCGCTCCGCGACCGTCTGGGCCTGACCACCAACTCCTCATGATCGGTCACTGCATCAAGGAAATCCAGCGCAAGCCGCCGGCTCCCATCCGGTTCGGAAAGGTGCGATCCGCTACGGGACTCGTCATCGAGGCGACCGGCCTCGAGGCAGCTATCGGGGAGTTGTGTACGATCCGGCCGTCGGGCGGCGCACCGCTCCCCGCCGAGGTCATCGGCGTCCGTGGATCCGCTGCGTTGTTGATGCCGCTGGGGGAGTCCACCGGCCTACGAGCGGGCAGCCTGATCGAACGCTCGCCCCGGCCGCACACCGTCCCGGTTGGAAAGGCCCTGTTGGGCCGTGTGATCGACGCCTCCGGCCGACCCATCGATGGGAAAGGCCCGCTCGTTACCTCGTCCTCGAGGCCGGTTCGTGCCGAGCCGCCGCCGCCGCTCGATCGGCAGTTGATCGATGAGCCGCTCGAGACGGGCGTCCGCGCCATTGACGGGATGCTGACGATGGCCAAGGGCCAGCGCGTTGGCATCTTCGCTGGGTCGGGTGTGGGCAAGAGCACGCTCTTGGGGACCATCGCGAAAAACTCCACGGCCGACGTCAACGTGATCGCCCTGATCGGGGAGCGAGGCCGAGAGGTCCGTGAGTTCGTCATCGACACGTTGGGAGACAGCCTTGAGCGGTCCGTTGTGATCGCGGTCACGGGCGACCAAGCCGCCCTGGCCAGGGTCAAGGGCGCGCTGGTGGCGACGGCGGTTGCGGAGCACTTCCGCGACGAGGGCCTGGACGTCTTGCTCATGATGGACTCCGTCACGCGCGTGGCCCAGGCCCAGCGTGAGATCGGGCTCGCGGCCGGAGAGCCGCCGACGACGCGCGGCTACACGCCGAGCGTGTTCGCGCTCCTGCCGCGCTTGCTCGAACGTGCCGGCCCGGGCCCGACGGGCACCATCAC
>NZ_JBARYR010000415.1:0-4669 GCF_049648075.1 Rubrivirga sp.
CGAGTACGTCCTGGAGGGCAAGAGCCGCATCGTGCTGACCTCGATCCCATACGCGCTCCAGAAGGCGGACCTGATCGAGAAAATCGCCGACCACATCCGCACCGGAAAGGTGCCCCAGATCGTCGACGTCCGGGACGAGTCGACGGACGAGGTGCGCATCGTCCTCGAGTTGAAGCGCGGCGCCTCGGCCGAGGTCGCGATGGCGTACCTGTTCAAGCACACGCCGCTGCAGAGCCGGTTCCACGTCAACCTGACCGCGCTCGTCCCGACGGACAACCCGGAGGTCGCGGCGCCTGAAAAGGTCGACCTGCGGACGGCGCTCCGCCACTTCCTCGACTTCCGCCTCGAGGTCGTCACGCGCCGCCTCGAGCACGAGCTACGCGCCCTCGAAAAGCGGATCCACATCTTGAAGGGCTTCGCGGTCATCTTCGACGCCCTCGATGAGGCGATCAAGCTGATTCGGGCCTCGAAGAACAAAGCCGACGCGAACGCCCGCCTGCGCCACCGCTTCGGGATCGACCAAGACCAGGCCGACGCCGTCCTGGAGATCAAGCTCTACCGGCTGGCCCGGATGGAGATCGACGCGATCCTGAAAGAGCTCGCCGAGAAAGAGGCCCGCGCTGCCGACATCCGAAAGCTCCTGGCAGACGAGGCGGGCCGCTGGAACATCGTCCGCAAGGAGTTGCGCGCCGTCAAGAAGGCCTACGCCGACGAGCGCCGCACGACCATCGCCGGCCCCGACGCCGTTGTCGAGTACGCCGCCGAGGACTACATCATCAAGGAGGACGTCTACGTCATCGTGACGAAGGACGGCTGGGTCAAGCGTCAGAGATCCTACACCGACCTCGATGCGATCCGCGTGCGCGAGGGCGACCGCGTGCTGTACGCACTCGCGGCCTCGACGCGGGCGACGGTCGGGTTCTTTACGTCGGCCGGCCGGTGCTACACGATCCGCGTCGACGACCTGCCCCAGACGACGGGCTACGGCGACCCCGTCCAGAAGTTTTTCGACTTCTCCGACCGCGAGACGGTCGTGGGCGTGGCCAGCTTCGACGCGAGGGTGCTGCCGGTCGGCGTGCCCGAGGTCAACGGCGTGCCCCAGCCCGAGCTGTTCCAGGGCGACGGCGCCCCGGCCGACGACGTCGTGCTCGGGCCCTACGTCGTAGCTGTCTCCTCGGACGGCCAGGCGGTTCGCCTCGAGGCCGAGGCGTTCATGGAGCCGTCGAACAAGAACGGCCGCGTCATGATGCGGCTCAAAGGCGGCCAGCGCGTCGTCAACGCGGAGGTCGCGTCGGGGACGGAGAACGTGTGCCTGGCGACCAAGCAGGGGAGAGCGCTCATCTTCCCGGTCCCCCAGATCTCGGTCTTTAAGAGCGCGGCCAAGGGCGTGATCGCGATGCGCCTCGACGGCAAGAACGACCGCGTGCTCGGCATGGCGCTCTCCGACGCGGCCCGTCGCGGCCTCGAGGTCGAGACCAGTCGAGGACGGACCGAGATCGTGCGCACGACCAAGTTCGAGATCTCGAACCGCGGCAACAAAGGCTCGACGATTATCAGCCGCGGCACGTTGCAGGCGGCGACGCCGGACCCGGTCGAGCTGCACTTGCCTGGGCGTGAGTAGGTCGTGAGTCCTCAGTAGGTTGGGGCGTCTCGCGCCTTCCGCTGATGGCCTCTGCTCTCCATCGCATCTCGTCCCGCCTGGGCTCGGCCTTCGCGGTGCACCCGAACGGCCCGACGCCGGTCGCCCTCGAGGTCGAAGCGGAGCTGGCGGCGCGTACGCGTCGGCGGTCGCGGATCATCGCGTGGTTGGGGTTCCTTACCGCGTTCCCGTTGCTCTACATCGACCATTGGGTCCCGTATCGCGCGGGCGTGTGGGACGTCGAGGTCCACCACGAGGGGTACCTGGTGTGGCGGCTCGCGACCATCGTGACGCTGGGAGGGTGGTTGTGGTGGGACCACCGGTCACCGAACGGTGGCTCGGAGGACCTTCGCCTTGCGAACGTGTTCTCCGCGCTCGCCGTGGTCCTCGGCGCGTGGTTCGGACTTTGGTTCGGGTCCGAGCCATCGGCGTACCCGATGTACTCGTTCCTGCTTCTGATGGTCGGTGTGATGCTTCAGCCGCCGTCGTCGTGGCTGACGTGGGCGTACGTGCTAGCCCCCGTGATCACGCTGGGTGGAGCGTTGCTCCACGGGACAGATTTCGATTACGTGGCGTCGTGGACGTCGGCCTACGTCATGCCGACGATCATGATCATCATGGTGCACCGGGTCGTGTATCGGCAGGCCTACGCCACGCTCGAGTCGCGCCACCTCCTGACGCGCGCGAACGCCGACCTCGAGGACGCTCTCGGGGAACTACGTGACACCCAGGGTCTCCTCCTCGACGCCGAGCGTCAGACGGAGCGGCTACGGATCAGCCGAGACCTCCACGACTCCGTCGGTGCCCAGCTCTCGAACCTGATCGCGGGCGTCGAGCTGGCGCGGCTCGAGCAGCGAGCGTCCGGCGCCGACTCGTCCTCGAGGACGCTGGACGTGATCGAGGGCGACGCTCGCGACGCGATGGGCCTGCTGCGCGAAACGGTCTGGGCGCTGAGCGGGACGCCGATCTCCATTTCAGAGTTGGCCCGTCAGCTCCAGCGCTTCGCTCGGGACAGCACGCGCGCCGCTGCGCCATCTGCGACGGTTCGCGTCGAGGGCGACCGCGACCAGCGGCTCGACTCGACGGCGGCGCTGCACCTGCTGCGGATCGGCCAGGAAGCGGTCCAGAATGCGGTCAAGCACAGCGGCGGCGACCGCATCGAGGTCGTCCTCGAGGCCGGGGACGGGCGGGTCGTCCTCGAGGTCACCGACGACGGGGCGTTCCAGCGGCAGACGCCTGTCTCGGGAGACGGAGCGCCGTCCGGCTTCGGGATGCACACGATGCGCGAGCGGGCCGAGGCTCTGGGCGCCGACCTCGAGGTCGCGACCGAAAGCGGCACGGCGATCCGCGTCGAGGTTGCGGCATCCGTCCTCGAGGTCTGAGGGCGAGCGCCGGATCCTAGAATCCGATTCGGAGGCCGCCCATCACGGCGACAGCCGTCCGGTCTCCAGCCGAGGCGCGGACCTGGGCAAACGGAGCGATCAGACCAGTTCCGTAGGTGACACCCGCCAAGACGTTGGCGCCGATGCCGCTCGACGCGCTGTCCTGGTCGCCTTCGACGGCGTCGTCATCCGCGGTGTCGAGCTCGGTCGCGGTGTACGACAGGCCGGCGCCGATGTAGGGGCGCAGCGCGGTGACGCCGAAGGACGCTACCACGTCGAGGTTGGCCTGCAGGACCTCCTCGTTAAAGATGCGGTCGCGCATCACAAACTCCTTCGGCACGACAAACTCGGCCGAGGGACGGATCGCGATGTCAACGGGGAGTGGTATCGGGACGCCGACCTCGAGGGCGACGCCGACCAGCGGGCTCTCGACCTCGAGGTCGTAGCCGCCGTACGGCAGGATGGCGAACTGGGCCGAGGCGGGAGCGGCGACGACGAGCGTGAGGGCGAGGAGGCGTAGCATGGGGTCGGGAGTGTCGAGGATCGGCCCAGGTCGGGCCTCACCTACCAGCGCACCAAATCCTGGCCGAACCGGTCACACCCTCGAGGACGGCTCCGCAAGAGCGACGGAATGGATCTGCGAGACCACGTCCGAGACGCGCGGCCTCGATAGCCTTCGGCTCTCATCCGATCTCTCATGCGCGCCGCTCTCCTTTGCCTCGCGCTCGCTCTCGAGGGCTGCTCCGACGCATCTAGCCTCTACCAGCCTCTCGTCAAGCTGACTCCCAACGAGCCCATCGTCGTGTCGCAGGAGTTGATGACGGAGGACCACTTCGACCGTGCCGAGTTCGTCCTGACCGAGAACGGCTACGCCCTCGAGCGGACCGGCCCGACCGAGATCGTCCTCGAGGACGAGATGACGCGCGAGCTGATGTGGAACTGGACGACCAAGTCCGAGGACGAACCGTACCTCCGCGAGCAGTTCGACGCCGCGGACGTCGACCGGCTGTTCCCTAGCTCCATCACTCCACAACCCACCGACTCCCTCGAGGCCGCCGAGTAGACGACCTCGAGGACGGGCCTAGCTGCCGATCGAAACGCGGAGTGCCGCGCGCTGTGTGTTCGCCTGAGCCTCCAAGCGGTTGAGGGCTCCTCGGATGTCCTCGATGCGAGACTCTTGCTCGTCTAGCTTGTCGAGCAGGCGGCGGCCGTAGTCCGAGGCGTTGTCGACGGCTTCGAGGTTGCCGCGGATGCGCTCCTGCTCGCGCTCGATCTCCGAGAGCTCGTTGCGCAGCGTCGCGATCTCGCGCTCCGTCTGGGCGAGAGCCCGACGGTCGTCGGCGGCACGCCGGAGCGCGTTGCGCACGTCGTCGGGGATGGAGCCGGACGCCCCGGCGTAGGCCGCGATCTGGTCGGCGGAGGTCGAGGTCAGAACCACCCGCTCGCTTAGAACACGGGCCTCGACGACCTCGAGGGAGTCGGTCTTGCCCGGCGCGACCTCGACGCGGAAGCGGTACAGCTCCGGCGTGGTCTCGTCGACGGACGACGGAGTGAGAAGCCGAGCGCCGGGTCGGCGGCGGTGCTCCACGATGACCACCCGCTCCCGCTCGCCACGGTTCTCGACGCGGTAGCCCTGCGTCGAGCGTCC
>NZ_JBARYR010000416.1:0-4030 GCF_049648075.1 Rubrivirga sp.
CTCGAAGACGAGTCTTTGGCTCGCGGTCCTGCTGCTGCTTGCCGTCCCGGTCACCGCGCAGACGATCGACGCGCTGCCCGACTCCGCCGCCCTCGAGGCGCCGGTCCTGCTCGACGAAGCGCCGGCCGCCCTCGAGGACGACGCTCCGGTCGAGGCCGCTCCCATCGAGGTCGAAACGGCGGAGGCTTCGGCTGCCGACCTCGAGGACGAGTCCGGCGTTGGGTGGCTGGCGGTGCTGCCGGCGTTGATCGCGATCGCGGCGGCGCTGTTTTTCCGCCAGGTGATCGTGGCGCTGTTTCTCGGCGTGTGGCTGGGAAGCTGGATCGTGACCGGTGACCTCGTCGTTGGCTGGTTCACGGGGTTGTTTGCGACGGTCGAGACCTACGTGTTGGGCGCTCTGGCCGACAGCGACCACGCAGCCATCATCATCTTTACGCTCATGATCGGCGGGACGGTCGGGCTGATCCAGAGAAACGGCGGCACGGCGGCCATCGTCGACGTGGCGACCAAGTGGGCGCGCTCGGCGGGACGCGGGCAGGTCGCGACGGCCATCTTGGGAACGGCCATCTTTTTCGACGACTACGCCAACACGCTCATCGTCGGCGGGACCATGCGGCCGATCACGGACCGGCTGCGCATCAGCCGCGAAAAGCTGGCCTACATCGTCGACTCGACGGCGGCACCGATTGCGTGCCTAGCGTTTACGACGACCTGGATCGGGTACCAAGTCGGCTTGATCGGGACGGCCGTCGAGGCCCTCCCGGAGTTCAGCGAGGGCGCGTATTCGGTCTTCCTCAACTCCATCCCGTACTCGTTCTACCCGATCCTGGCGCTGTTCTTCGTCTACCTGATCGCCGGCTCGCGCCGCGACTTCGGCCCGATGCTGGCGGCCGAGCGCCGAGCGCGCCGCGACGGGCAGCTGTTCCGGCCGGGCTCGAACGCCGAGGCCGCCGAAGCCGAGGCCGAACTGATGGTCCCGCCGCCCGACGCTCCGAAGCGCTTGATCAACGCCGTCTTGCCGATCCTGACGCTGGTCCTTGGCGTCATCATCGGGCTCGTGCTCACGGGCCGGGCGTCCGTCCTCGAGGCCGGCGACGCGATGAATCTGACGAACGTGATCGGCGCGGCGAACAGCTACACGGCCATGATGTGGGCGTCGCTCGCGTCGGTGCTGGTGGCCGTCGGGCTGACGGTCGGTCAGAAGATTTTGACGCTCGAAGAGTCCGTGGAGGCCTGGTACAGCGGGATGCGGACGATGCTGTTGGCGGTCATCATCCTGATCCTGGCCTGGGCGCTGGCCGGCGTCAACGAAGCGCTCGGCACCGCCGACGTGCTGGTGACGGCGCTCTCGGGGACGTTGTCACCTGGCTTTGTGCCGGCTCTGGTGTTCTTGCTCGCCGCCGCGACCGCGTTCTCGACAGGCTCGTCGTGGGGGACGATGGGCATCTTGATGCCGTTGGTGATCCCGCTCGCGTGGGGCGTCTTGGCGGCCGACGGACTGCACACGTCGGGCGAGTACAACCACATCATCTACTCGACCGTCAGCGCAGTCCTTGCCGGCGCGGTCTGGGGCGACCACTGCTCGCCGATCTCGGACACGACGATCCTGTCGTCGCTCGCGTCGTCGTGCGACCACATCGACCACGTGAGGACGCAGCTTCCCTACGCGTTGACGACGGGCGGCGTCGCCCTTTTCCTGGGCACGATCCCGACCGGGTTCAACGTGCCGTGGTGGGTCATGATGCCGATCTGCGCGCTCGTCCTGATCGCCGTCGTCCGGTTCGTGGCCGAGCCTGTCGATGACGGCACGCTCGTCCCGACCGACGCGTAACGTCAGGGGTCGATAGTGGAGCCGTCGCCGATCTATCTCGACAACCACGTCCTGGCGGTCTCAAAGCCGCCGGGGATGCTGACGCAAGGCGACAGGACGGGCGACCTCGATGTGGTGACCTGGGCGAAGGCCCACCTGAAGGAGCGGTTCGACAAGCCGGGCAACGTGTTCGTCGGTCTCGTGCACCGCTTGGATCGGCCCACGAGCGGCGTCTTGGCTCTGGCTCGGACCTCGAAGGCCGCAGGCCGGCTCAGCGACCAGTTCCGAAAGCGGTCGACCGAGAAACGCTACCTCGCCGTCCTCGATGGGCACCTCGAGGACGAGGGACGGGCCATCGATGGGCTGACGAGCGGGCCGAGCGTTCGCGTCCTCGAGGTCGGCGCGTCGGAGACGAAGCGGGCGGAGCTCCGGTGGCGGACGCTGGCACGAGACCGAGGTCGGTCGCTCGTCGAGGTCGAGTTGGTGACCGGCCGCAAGCACCAGATCCGCGCGCAACTGGCGGAGAGGGGAGCGCCGGTGCTCGGTGATTTCCGGTATGGCAACAAAACCAAGTTTGCCGGCGGCCACGGCATCGCGCTGCACGCCCACCGGCTGACGCTCGAGCACCCGACCAAGCGCGAGCCACTTGTTCTTTCGTCTCCTCCGCCCGCTCCGTGGCGCGGTCTCTTCGACGCCGCCGTCCTCGAGGCCGTGAACAGATAACGTCGCCGCGCCAACCTCGAGGATGGCGACGACGTAGAGACGCCCAGCGGGGCGTCTGCCCCGACTCGGCGTCCTCGAGGCCGAATCCGCCCGGCACGACGGGCGCGGCCTCAAGGCCGACCCCGACCGACTCCAGCTCTCGACCTCCATGTCTCTCCCGACTCTCGACCCCGTCGAAACCCGCGTCGTCGGCGCCCTTGCCGAGAAGGCCCTCGCTACGCCGGACCACTACCCGTTGACGGTCAACGCGCTGATCTCGGCGTGTAATCAGAAGTCGTCCCGCGACCCGGTGACGGACCACAGCGAGCGCGAGGTCCGCGACGCCGTCGAGCGGCTGATGCGCCGCAACCTGGCCGGCACGACGACGGGCTCGGGGCACCGCGCGATCAAGATGCGGCACCTGCTGGACCGAGCGCTCGACCTGTCCCGCCGCGAGCTCGCCGTCTTGACCGTCCTCCTGCTTCGTGGCGCGCAGACGGCCGGAGAGATCCGAACGCGAACCAACCGACTCGCGGACTTCGTCGACGTGGCCGACGTCGAGGAGACGCTGTGGCTCTTGTCCGACCGCGACGAGCCCCTCGTCGTCCAACTCCCCCGCGCGCCGGGCCAATCCACGGACCGCTTCGCGCACCGCCTGTCCGGCAACGTCGACCTCGAGGTCGAGAGCGTGCCTTCCGAGGTGTTGGAGCCGACCTCGAGGGCGGACAATCCGACGCCGACAGAAACCCGATCCGACCTCGAGGACCGCGTCGTCGCCCTCGAGGCCGAGGTTGAACGGCTGGGCCGGGAGTTGGCCGCGTTCAAGGCGTCGTTCGAGTAGCCTGGGCCGCCCTCGAGGACGACGGGCGCACGAGGCGCGGAGCGTCATCGAGGACGAGTGTCACTCGGTCGGTTCGGTGTGACAAACAGGTGGCACCGTAACGCCCGACATTGCACTCCATTGACCCCGCAGTCCCATGCCCACCATCGGACCCACCAACATCGAACTCGCCGAGGCCCTCGAGCAGATGGCCGACGTGCTCGTTCGGCGCGGCGAGACGAACCCGTACCGCGTCCAGGCTTATCTCCAGGCCGCCGCCATGATCCGCGAGCAGGACGAGCCGATCGCCGAGCTCTACGGCACGGGCGGGCGTGAGGCGCTGACGTCCCTCCCTGGCGTCGGCGTGAGCATCGCCCATCACCTGGCGCAGTACGTCGAGACGGGCCGGATCGGGCTCCGCGACCGGCTGCTCCGGTCCACGGACCCGGTCGCGCTCCTGGCGACGGTCCCGGGCGTCAGCAAGCGTTTGGCTGCGAAGCTGGTCGACGAACTCGGCGTCGAGTCCCTGTCCGAGCTCGAGCGTGCCGCCCACGACGGGCGGCTGCAAGACCTCGAGGGCGTCGGCCCGCGCCGGACGGAGGCGATCCGGTTGCAGCTCAACTCGATCCTGAACCGCTCCGCGCGTCGCCGTGCGCGCCGCGTCGGCCGGCAGGTGGCGCAGATGATGGCGGCCGAGC
>NZ_JBARYR010000417.1:0-5826 GCF_049648075.1 Rubrivirga sp.
CGACCGGTCGCGCCAGACTCGGGGGCGGCAGGGACAGGTCACGGCGACGCCGGAGCAGAGGGCTCGGATCCGGGAGCTCAACGCCCTCGACGTGGCCCTCTACGACTTCGCCGTCGAGCACTACGACCGCCAGGCCGAGCGGAAGCGGGCGTCGTGACCCGAGTGTGCTTGGTCACGACGGGTCACCTCTCGACCAACCCTCGGTTGGCCAAGGAGGCCGACGCGCTCGAAGGGGCGGGGTACGCCGTACGCGTTGTGGCGTGCCGGTTTTGGGCGTGGGCCGAGGCCGCCGACGCCGCGTTCAACGAGCGGCGTTGGCCCGTCCGTACAATCGCGTTTGGCGACCTGGCGCACGGCGTGGCGGGGAGCTGGATCCGGGTCCGTCACCGGCTGGCCCGCGAGCTTAGCCTCCAGATTGGCCCAACGCGGGTGCCCGGCGTCGCGCTCCGACGCGCTGCTCACTATGTGACTCCTGAGTTGTCACAGGCTGCGGCGGCGCAGCCCGCTGACCTATACATCGCCCACAACTTGGGCGCGCTCCCCGCCGCCGCGGCCGCGGCCCAGCAATATGGGACCCGGCTCCAGTTCGACGCCGAAGACTTCCACCGCGGCGAGCTCCAGCCCAACGACCCCGGCCGGCCGCTGATCGAGGCCCTCGAGGCCCGCTATATCCCGCGATGCGACGCGGTCACGGCGGCCTCGCCCGGAATTGCTCGGGCCTACGCCGATGCCCTCGGCATCCCCCTTCCGACGACCATCCTCAACGTGTTTCCTCGGTCCGACCTCGAGGTCGCCGTCGACCCCTTGGAGCTAGCGGCCGAGGTCCCGCCGGGTGCCCGGTCCCTCCACTGGTTTAGTCAGACCATCGGACCCCACCGCGGCCTCGAGGACGCCGTCGCCGCGCTCCCCCTGCTCCCGAACGACATGGTCCTCAGCCTGCGCGGGGGGTGGGCGCCGGGGTACGAGCGAGATCTCCGCGCGCTCGCGGACCGGCTCGGAGTGGAGCCGCGTCTTCAGGTACTCGGACATTGCCCGCCGGACCAAGTCGTCCGTCGCGCGGCCGAGCACGACGTCGGTCTCGCCCTCGAGGTCGGCAGAACCGAGAACCGAGACGTGTGCGTCACCAACAAGGCGTTCACCTACCTGCTGGCCGGGTTGCCCGTCGTGGCGACCTCGACGACCGGCCAGCGCGACGTGTGCCGCGCGCTGCCTCAGGCGACCCGGCTCTACGACGCTGGGGATCCGGAGGGGCTCGCTCGCGTCCTCGACGACCTGCTCAAGGACGACGGCGCACGAGCGGCCGCGGAGCAGGCCGGCCGAGGCCGGTACACCTGGGACCACGAGCAGGACACGTTTCTGTCGGTAGTCGAGCGCGTCCTCGAGGGCCGCGCGCGGTGAAGCCCAGCGGGGCTCGCTCGGGCCAACCCTCACTCAACCCTCACGCTTGTGCCAGCCGCTATTACGCGCCCGGCCACGCGCCCGGCGTATCGTAGGGCGGCCCCTCCCGCACTCTGTGAAGCGCGTCCTGATCGTCTCCCCCCGGTTCGCGCCGTCGAACGCGGCCGACTCGCACCGCGTGCGGCAGAGCCTGCCGTACTACCGCGAGGCCGGATGGGAGCCCGTCGTGCTGGCCGTCAAGCCCGACGAGGTCGCGGCGCCCCAGGACCCTATCCTGTTGCGGACCGTCCCCGATGACGTCGAGGTCGTCCGGGTGGGAGCCATCCCGCGGCTCTGGACCGAGCGAGCAGGGGTGGGAAGCTTGGAAGCTCGCGCTATCGTCTCCCTGATGCGAGCGGGGCGGCGGCTGCTTCGGGAACGACCGTTCGACCTCGTCTTTTTCTCGACGACGGCGATGGCTGTGACGGCTCTGGGGCCACGCTGGAAACGGGAGACCGGCGTCCCGTTCATCGTCGACTTCCAGGATCCGTGGGTGAGCGACTACTATGCGCGTACGGGTGCCTCGCCACCGGGGGGAGCGTTTAAGTTTGGGTTGGTCCAGGCCGCTGCGCGCCGGCTCGAGCCCCACGTCTTGCGGTCCGCGTCCCATGCGTTCTCCGTGTCGCCCGCGTACCCGCGCGACCTGGCCGCTCGGTACCCGTGGCTATCGGAGGACCGGTTTACCGTCCTCCCATTCGGCGCTCCTGAACGAGACTTCGACGTGCTTCGAGACGCTCGCGTTTCTAACCCCGTGTTCGATCCCTCTGATGGGCTAGAGCACTGGGCGTACGTCGGCCGCGCGGGAGAGGACATGGCCCCAGCCCTGGACGCTCTCTTCAACGCGCTGGCCGCCGCTCGCCAGGACGACCCCGGACGGTACGACAATCTGCGGCTCCACTTCGTCGGGACGTCCTACGCAGAGGGGGATCGCGCGACGTGCACCGTCGCGCCGGTCGCTGAACGGCACGGGGTGGCGGACTTGGTTGAGGAGCGGCCGCATCGGATCCCCTACTTCGAGGCGCTGCAGGTTCTGCTCGACGCCGACGCCGTCGTGATCCCGGGGTCTGACGACCCTGGGTACACGGCCTCGAAGCTGTATCCCTACGTGCTCGCCCGACGTCCTCTCCTCGCCGTGTTCCACGAAGCGAGCACCGTCATCGACGTCGTGCGAGAAACGCGTGCCGGGACCGTCGTCCCCTTCGCATCAGCGGAGCCGACGTCAGCCGTGGCAGACCGGATCCGGTCCGTGTGGTTCGATCGCCCGCTCGCAGCGCCCGAGACAGATTGGAAGGCGTTCGAGCCCTACACCGCTCGGACGATGGCTCACCGTCAAGCCAACGTCTTTCACAGCGCCATCGGGGTGGCCCCGCGCCGTACGCATCCCGTTTAAGGGGTGTCACCATTCCCGTCTTGCCGTCGGCGCCGGCGCCCGCTCGACGACCTCGAGGACGCGAATCAAGGGCCAAGCTTCGCCAGGCGTTGGGCGGCACCAGATTGGAATCGGTGTCACAGATAGAGCACAGAGGTGTGTATTTGCGCTAAGAACGCGGTTCTCGACTGGGCTTGGACCTCAATCGTGTCGAGCTTGGCTAACCAACTCCCTTCCGCGCCATGGCGTCCCGCCCCCGCCTCGCCGTTGTCACGACGCACCCAGTTCAGTACTACGCCCCCTTGTTCCGGCGCATCGAGGATGACGGTCTGGTCGATCTCCGGGTGTTCTATGGCTGGGAAGGTGCAGCGTCAGCGTCTGCGCTCGACCGCGGGTTCGGGACCTCGTTCGCCTGGGACATCCCGCTTCTCGAAGGCTACGACCACGCCTTTGTCGAGAACGTCTCCGACGACCCCGGCACGCATCACTTTCGAGGCATCGACACACCGAGCTTGGTGCCCGAGATCGACGCGTGGGGCGCCGACGCCGTCCTGGTCGTCGGCTGGAACTACCGGGCTCACCTCGAGGCCCTGCGGTCGTTCCACAACCGCGTGCCGGTCCTCTTGCGTGGCGACTCGACGCTCGTGGATGAACGAACGGACCCGGCCGGGCGCGCCCGCGCCCTGGCGCGGCGGCTCGCGTTGCGCTGGGTGTACCGCCACGTCGACCACGCCTTATACGTCGGCCAGCACAACCGAGCCTACTTCCGAGCGCACGGGCTCCGCGACGATCAGCTTTCGTGGGCGCCTCACGCCGTCGACAACGACCGGTTCGCAGACCCAGGTGGCGACCCCGAGTCCGACGCCCTCGAGTGGCGCCGCTCGCTCGGCATCGCCGACGGCGACCGGGTAGGCGTGTTTGTTGGCAAGCTGGAGTCGAAGAAGGCACCGGACGTCCTGCTTCAAGCCTTCCTGGGTGGGACGTCGGGCCTGGACCACCTCGTGTTTTGCGGGACGGGTCCCCTCGAGGACGCGCTCCGCGAGACGGCGGCTGGGCGAGACGGGGTCCACTTTCTCGGTTTCCAGAACCAGACGCGCATGCCGATCGCCTACCGCCTGGGAGACGTCGTAGCGTTGCCGTCTCGCGGTCCTGGAGAGACCTGGGGCCTGGCCGTCAACGAGGCGATGGCGTGCGGCCGGCCCGTGGTGGTGACCGACCGCGTCGGGTGCGCCCCGGACCTGGTGACGGCCGAGACCGGTCGCGTCGTCCCAGCTGGGGACGTCAGTGCACTCGCGCGCGCTTTGTCCGACGTGGTGTCGCCTGGTGTTTCCGAACGGAAGGGCAAATCGGCTCGGCAAGCGATCGGGGCCTGGACGTTGGGAGAGGCCGCCGACCGGATCGCCCGCGCGGTCCGCCAACTCGTTGCCGCCGACCAATCGCCACCGTGAACACACCGACCGCTCACACGAGCCGACACAGCTGGTTCGTACCCTGCTGGGGCTATTCCATCCGCCTATGAACGGGGCCGTCCCCTTGTCCGTCTCGACCCACGACGCTGACGATGCGGGGTCGGCCTGGAGCGTCTCTACGCTCTCGGGCTACGCGCTCCTGTTCATCCCGTTCGGGATCGCAGCCGCCTTGTCGGCTCTGCCGTTGGTGTCGTACCTCGTCGCGTGGGCCGGCTCGTTTTGGATCCTGTGGCTTACGATGACGGGCCGGGTCCGGCCCCTGCCTGACGGAGCCAGCGCGCTGGACCAACTGCTCCGGCCCATCGTGCTAACGCAGATCCTGTTCGCGTTCTACAACTTCCTGGCGTCGGTCTTTTTCGTGGCCGACCTCTACGGGTTCTATTACCTGTCGAAGGAGAGCCTGATGCCGGTCCATTTCGAGGACGTGGCGCTGGCGGCTCAGGCTCAGCGGTATTACGTGCTTGCTCACGCTGGCGTCGCTGTAGGCATGCTCGCGGCTATGGACTACCGCCGGAGCGGCGAGTGGGTCGTTCGACCCTTTGGAAATCCTGCGCTGGTAATCCTGGTTCTGTCCGGCATCACGTATCTCGCCGCAGACGCCCTCTCGGTCCAGAACCAGTTTGGGGCTCGGTTCGACCAGTTTAGCCTGGTCTCATCGATTCTAGGTCTAACGCTTGCACTGTCCACTCGCCGAGTTGGTCTAGTCGGGGTTGGCTTTGTGCTGTTTAGCCTCAACCTGAGCGAGGCGTTCCTGAGCGGGTTTAAGGAGGAGGTCCTGGTCATGGTGCTTCTTCTGGGCGTCTTCCTTTATCCCCACGCTCGGCGCGCTGTGCTAATTGGTGGACCGCTTCTGTTGGTGTTCCTATTAGCAGTTCTGCCTGCCTATACGAACGTGATCCGAGGCCTTAGTTGGCGAGGAGGAGTTGAGGCTGAAGCAGCAGCGTCGCAGGCTCTCGAAGAAATACGATCTGGGGGAGTGGACCTCGGGCAAGCGAACTGGGCTTTCTTGACCGATCGCATCTCGCAGATTGGGATGTTCACGCGATACATCAGCCGGGTCGAGCAAACAGACGAGTTCTATGGGACCCAAATTCTGGAGCAGGCCGCGATTGGTTTGGTGCCCCGCGCGTTGTGGGCTGGTAAACCAAACATGGAAGAGCTGGCGATGGCGAGGGTATACGACCTGGGTATCATTGAGACGTACTCGAAAGACGTGTCGGCAAAGTCGCAGTACGTGGTAGACGGGTTTTTATCAGCAGGGGGCTTAGGGGTCCTCCTGGCCTCGGTGTTGCTTGGATTGTTGATGTCATGGTCGTCCAGAGCTTCAGAACGATGGTTCGGTGGATACTTTTGGGGTAGTGGCCTTGTCTTTACATCGATGTTCGCCATTTTCTGGAAAGGCAGCACGTTCGAGTTCTTTTTCAGCAACGTGTTGTGGAGCTTTATCTTGCTCATCCCGTTGTTCTTGATCGGTCGAGCGACGGGCGTTTTGATCCATCGCGATGAGGTCGAGGCGAACGAAGTGGCCCCCGTTGAGAACCGCCGAAGCTC
>NZ_JBARYR010000418.1:0-5531 GCF_049648075.1 Rubrivirga sp.
CGTCTAGCGTTTTCTCCGGCACGAGCCCGGATCGCTCTCCTCGTCGCGCTGTGCGTTCCGGTCGGGGGGTGCGGCGCGGCAAAGGCGGTCTATGGAAGCCCTGCTCCGGTGGAGGTGACGCCCAGACAGACCGTCGTGCTCTCGATAGAGCCCACCTCGACGAGCGTGGGGCATCGTCTCTACAGCCGTCTGTTCGATCTCATGCTGGACGACGCAACGCGAGACCGGGTCGTGTGGCCGGACGCGCCGGCGGGCGGGGCCCTCGTCTCGTCTGCCCCGGTCGACCTCGAGGGCGACGCGATCCGGCTCCGCGTGGACAGCTTGTCGTTCTCGATCGACGGGACGGCGGACCGGCTCGGCGTCGGGTCCGTGGTGGAGGGGCGTCAGTTCCTGATCGCCCGGGCCTATTTCGCTCTCGATCCCGGCGCCGAGGGCGGCGGGGTGCGGTCGGGCTACGCCATCGGGCAGGCGAACTTCAACGTGTCCGACGGGGGCGTGTCGTGGGGCGTCTACCTCGGGGCGCTCACGTCGCTCGCGAGTGCCATCGTGCAGGACGCCAGGCTATCTCGGCCATGACGCGTCGCCACTAGGCCGGCAGGTGCGCGTCGAGCCAGCGCCGGACCTCGGGCTCCGGAAGGGCGCCGGTGAACTCGGCAACGACCGACCCGTCGACGAACATCTTGACGGCCGGGATGCCTCGGATGCCGAAGCGTTGCGAGAGCGACGGGTGCGCGTCGGTGTTGATCTTGACGAGCCGCCACGCCCCGCCGCTCGCCTTGGCGAGCCCCTCGATGGTCGGGCCGAGCACACGGCACGGGCCGCACCACGGCGCCCAGAAATCGACCACGACAGGTTTCTCGTGGCTCTTGTCGAGGACGTCGGTTTGGAATCGGTCGGGCATGGCTCTGGGGGTCAGCGTGTGGTGCCGGAGCCGGCCGCTCGGGGGGCGCCGAACCCGTCTACGTCCACGGCTCCGGTATGTCCCATCCGTCTGAGAACTCTTGCCGCCCGTCTCGACCGGCTCCCGGGTTGACAGTGAACGTACTCGGGGCCACTCCCCGGTAGCTCCAGTGCCTCGACGTCTTTCTGGAAGCTGTCTGCCAGAACACCGACGTCGACGGCGCCCTCGAGGTGGCCCCCGGCGATCTCGCTCGGCGTGCAAACATCCAGGACAGGAACGTCCCTGTCACGATCGGCGACGGATGCGGCGGCAGACGTCGAGGACGACCTCCAAATAGGTGAGACACGGCGCTCGGGGACGTGAAGACCGATGACGGTGACACGACGGTCTCGCAGACCTGTTGCACGGGATGATCGGAAGAGAGATGGAGTCGAGGACGCCTATGCCGAAGTCGCGGCTGTTTGAGAAGCGGGCGAAACCGCGGCGCCGACCTCGAGGGCACTCACCCAAGGTGCCGGAGGTCACCACCTTCGGCGCGCGAAAACCTTTTCACTCTCGCTGCGTGAGGCTCCAACCCGGGCCCCGTCGCATCAGTCCGGGCCTCGACGCTGACACGCCCGCACTCGTCGGACTCTTTTCGAACCGAACCCCTCTCTGTGTCCAGACCGATTACTCCACCATCGTCCCACTCGCGCTCAGGCGGCCGTGGTGCAGCATACCAAGCCCCCAATCGGATCCAGGTCCGAGGTGTGGAGGTCGCATCTCGGCCGGCCTCCGAGCAACTCTCGCTCGTTCGCCAGACGCTGGACCGTGGGATCCACGGCATCGCGTTCAGCCCCTATCTCGATGGGCAAGAGCCGGGCGACGAGATCTCCGAGGCCCAGATCCGCCAACGGCTCGCCGTCATCGAGCCCCACGTCCGCTGGATCCGGACGTTCTCGACCACCGAGGGCCACGAGGCCATCCCACGCATCGCCCACGAGAAAGGGATAAAGACCTTAGTGGGCGTCCACCTCGATGCCGACCTCGAGGCCAACGAGCGCCAGCTCGCGGCAGGCATCGAGATCGCCCGAGCAGGTCACGCCGACATCCTGGCCGTCGGCAACGAGAACATGCTCCGGGAGGACATCACGGAGGGACAGCTCGTCGACTACATCGAGCGGGCGAAGGCGGCCGTCCCCAACGACGTGCCCGTCAGTTTTGTCGACGCGTACTACCTCTTCGAGCTCTACCCGGCGATTGCCGAGGCCGTTGACGTGCTCATGGTCAACTGCTACCCATACTGGGAAAGCTGTCCCGCAGAGTTCGCCCTCCTGTACATGAAAGAGATGTACCGGCGTGCCGTCAAGGTCGCCGGCGGCCGACCAGTCATCATCAGCGAGACCGGCTGGCCGACCTCCGGCACGCCCTTCCACGCCGCCGAGCCCGGCCTCGACCGAGCGGCCGAGTACTTTGTGCGGACCTACCAGTGGGCCGAGGAGGACGACGTCGACATCTTCTATTTCTCCGCCTTTGACGAGGCCTGGAAGGTCGGCGCCGAGGGCGACGTCGGCGCGTTCTGGGGTCTTTGGGACAAGGACGGCACTCTCAAATTCGCCTAGGGCTACAGTCATGACGATAGACAACATTGGGGTCGAGTATGGCCCCGCGATCTGCTACTCGGGGTACCGAGAGGGACAGTCCCCTCTCACCGATACCTACCCGTCTTACGACGACGTCCGGGAGGACCTGGAGATTCTCGCCCCTCACTGGCGTTACCTCCGCCTGTACGACTCCGGCCGGCACGCGGAATTGGTGCTGGAGGCCATCCAGCAGGAGGGGTTCGAGTTCCGCGTGATGCTCGGCGCTGCGATCGGCGCGGAGGTGAGCAACCCGGGTTGCCCGTGGGGCGGCGTCTACTCGGCCGAGACGCTCGCTGCGAACCGTCAGGCAAACGGCGCCGAGTTGGACCGGATGATCGCGCTCGCGAACCGATACGAAGAGGTCTTCGCCGTGTCGATCGGGAACGAGGCCTCGGTCGAGTGGACGGACCATTTGGTCCCGGTCGACCGGCTCGTCACGTACGCACGACGCGTCAAGGCCGCCGTCGCCCAGCCCATCACGTTCTGCGAGAACTACGTGCCGTGGACAGCCAAGCTCGCCCCGTTGGCCGCCGAACTCGATCTGCTCTCGGTCCACACCTACCCCGTCTGGGAGCACCAGCCTCTCGAGCATGCCCTCTCGTACACCGACCAAAACGTTCGGAGCGTGTCAGAGCACTATCCCCACACGCCCGTCATCGTGACGGAGGCTGGATGGACGACGCGCTCGAATGGACGTGGGATCGACCCGGCGCAGGCGTCGCCCGAGCTCCAAGAGGCATACGTGGAGCAGTTGATGGCGTGGAGCCGTGAGCAGGGCATTCTGACGTTCGTGTTCGAGGCGTTCGACGAGCCATGGAAAGGGTCGCCGGACCCATCGGAACCGGAGAAGCACTGGGGCCTCTATACCGTCGACCGCCAGCCGAAGCCAGTGGTGGAGCGACTGCTCGTGCTCTCGTGAGAGGGGTCTCGCCCTACGGCAAGGCAACGCGTCCTGGAAGCGCTTGCGGAGCCGGCATGTGGCCGGTAACATGGGAATGAGTTGAAAAGGTTTTCAGCTCATCCCCTCTCATCCGCACCGTCCTGACGCCCATGCCGAACCGCTTCTACGTCATCCGCACGGCCTTCATTGTGGCCCTCGGGGGGTTCCTCATGGGGTTCGATGCCTCCGTCATCTCGGGGGTCGTCGGGTTTATCGAGACGGAGTTTGCGCTGACGAAGGCACAGCTCGGGTTCTCTGTCGCCTCGCTCACGCTCACGGCGACGCTCGCCATGATGGTCTCTGGGCCACTGGCCGACCGGTTCGGACGGAAGCCGATCCTCTACGCCGCAGCCATCCTCTACGCGATCTCAGCGGTCGGGTCGGCCTTGGCGCCCACCTTCACGACCCTCGTGATTGCGCGAATGATTGGCGGGCTCGGGGTCGGCGCCTCGCTCATCATCGCGCCGATGTACATCGCCGAGATCGCGCCGCCGGAGATGCGCGGGCAGATGGTCTCGTTCAACCAGCTCAACATCGTCGTCGGGATCACGGTCGCGTTCTTTACGAACTACCTCATCCTCCAGTGGCTCGACGGCGCACCCGACTCGTGGCGCTGGATGCTCGGCCTCGAGGCACTCCCGGCCGTCGTGTACTTCGTTGGCCTGCTCTTCGTGCCGAACAGTCCCCGCTGGCTGGTCGCTCAGGGACGCCCTCAAGAGGCCTTGCCGATCATGCAGATGGCGGTCGGAAGCGTGGCCGCGACGCAGGAGCTCGACGAGATCCAGCGGAGCATGGCCGAGGACAAGGAGGCTGACAAGGGCGGGCTGAAAGACCTGTTCTCGCCGTCGCTTCGACTCGTGTTGGTCATCGGCGTCGTCATCGGCGTCATCCAGCAGGCGACGGGCATCAACGCGGTGTTCTTCTACGCACCGACGATTTTTGAGCAGTCCGGCATCGGCACCGACGCGGCGTTCGTCCAGGCCATCTTCGTCGGGGTCATTAACTTGGTGTTTACGCTCTTGGCGATCGCGTTCATCGACCGTCTGGGTCGGCGGCCGCTCTTGATTGGAGGTCTGGTCGGAATCACGATCGCGATGGGCTTGCTGGCCTACGGGTTCGGCCAGGCGACGTACACCGTCTCCGACGACGCGGTCGTCATCATCGAGGACGCCGCGATGGCTCCGAGCGTTTCGTCGCTCGTCGGTCAGTCGTACGACAACGACGTCGCCTTTAAGTCCGCTCTCGCCGACGCGATTGGGCCGGAGGCCGCCGCCCAGTACGAGTCGGCGTTCCTGACCGACGCCGTCGACCTCAACCCGACGCTGATCTTGGTCGGCATTCTGGGGTTTGTGGCGTCGTTCGCGATCTCGCTCGGGCCGGTGATGTGGGTTCTGTTCTCCGAGCTGTTCCCGAACTGGATCCGTGGCTTGGCGATCTCCTTCGTTGGGCTGATCAACTCGGCCGTGAGTTACATCGTCCAGCAGGTATTCCCCATCGAGCTCGCGGCGTTGGGCGCGGCGACGACGTTCGCCATCTTCGGCATCATCGCGTTCGTGGGCTTGGTGTTCGTGTGGTTCGTCGTCCCCGAAACGAAGGGCAAGTCGCTCGAAGAACTGGAAGCTCAACTCGTTAAAGTATAAGTCCATGCGCTCGATCTCCGTTCTCGCCCTCGTCTTTGTGCTCGCAGCCTGCGGCTCCCCTCGCGACCCCGACCCGATCAGCGCTCCGGCCTCCGTCCTCGAGGACGGACCTCGCCAGGTCGAGCTACGCCAGACCGACGGGCGCTACCAGATCACCGTGGACGGCGCGCCGTTCTTCGTCGAGGGCGCCGGCCTCGAGTTCGGCGACATCGAGGCGCTGGCCGCGCGCGGCGCCAACTCGTTCCGCACCTGGCGGACGGACAACGGCCAGCAGACGGGCCAGGAGGTCCTCGACGCGGCGGCGGCGAACGGCCTGTTGGTGACGATGGGCCTGGAGATCGCGCGCGAGCGGCCGGGCGAGGGCCGGGGCGTGTTCGGGTTCGACTACGACGACGAGGCCGCGGTCGCGGAGCAGCTGGAGCGCGTCC
>NZ_JBARYR010000419.1:0-3922 GCF_049648075.1 Rubrivirga sp.
AAGAAGGCGCCCAGCAGGCCGCCCGTCCACAACCACCACGGCACGGCTCGGATCGAGGCCAGGCTGGGGTCCGTCTTGCCGACCGCGACCATCACGCCGAATCCGATCGCGAGGACGACCGTCGTGATGATTGAACTGAAGAAGCCGACCTCGATGGGGCCGGCCAGCTTGTCGCGCAGCTCGGCGTTGAGCCCGGACTGGAGGGGCGCGGCGGCCCCAGCGACGGCCACGAGGGCGGCGATAATCCATTTCATCGGCGTACAGTATGGGAGTTAGGTGACTCATCGAGACGTCGAGGACACCGACGCGTTCCTGCGCAGACGCCGACTCGTGGGTCTCGTCCTCGAGGTCGCTCCGCTCCCCGATGCTCCGCCGCGGCGATTCCCGACCCTCACGACCGAACCAGTGCCTCGAGGTCGACGCGTCGACCTCGAGGGCGGAAACGACATGCGCGGTCCGACGTAGAACCCACTAACCCGAAACGAGGGGCCGGAGCGAGCCGCCCTCCCGTCAGCGGTACGACGACTTCCATCCCACGATGAGCACGCAGCACGACACCGCGGGGGGCGATGGGTCCCTCGGGAGCGCTTCCGACGCCGCCGTCGACATCCTCGACGCCGTTACCACCGAGGCCCCGATGCCCGGCTCGGGCCTGCCCGACCTGACCTCCGCGCCGGACGCGGTCGCCCCCGGCGACGACTTCCTCCCTCTCAAGGGCACCGACTACGTCGAGTTCTACGTCGGCAACGCCCGGCAGGCCGCCCTCTTCTACGCCCACGCGATGGGCTTCGAGGTCAAGGCCTACCTCGGGCCGGAGACCGGCTACCGCGACCGGATGAGCTACCTCGTCCAACAAGACAAGATTCGGTTCGTCCTCACCTCGTCCCTCGGACCCGAGGGTCCCATTGCCGAGCACGTCCACCTCCACGGCGACGGCGTCAAGGACTTGGCGCTGATGGTAGACGATGCCGAGAGCGCGTTTCGCGAGACGACAAAGCGTGGCGGCGTCGCCGTTCGCGAGCCCGAAACCCTCGAGGACGAGAACGGCTCGGTGACCGTCAGCGCCATCGGCACGTATGGCGAAACCATCCACACGTTCGTGGACCGCTCGAACTACTACGGACCGTTCCTGCCCGGCTACCGCGCCGTCGAGAACGACTTTTTCCAGGCCGAGCCCGTCGGGCTCATGTACGTCGACCACTGCGTCGGCAACGTGGACCTGGGCGACATGAACAAGTACGTCGACTACTACGGCGACGTCCTGGGCTTCAAGAACTTGATGTCGTTCGACGACGAGGACATCTCGACCGAGTACACGGCCCTGATGTCGAAGGTGATGTCGAACGGCAACGAGCGGGTCAAATTCCCGATCAACGAGCCGGCCGACGGCAAGAAAAAGTCCCAGATCGAGGAGTACCTAGATTTCTACCGCGGCGCCGGTGTCCAGCACATCGCGCTCGCGACAGACAACATCTTGGAGACGGTCTCCAAGCTCCGCGCTCGCGGCATCGACTTCCTGACCGTCCCCACGACCTACTACGACGAGCTCCGCGACCGCGTCGGCGAGATTGACGAGGACACCTCGGACCTGGCCGAACTCGGCATCCTGGTCGACCGCGACCCGGACGGCTACCTGTTGCAGATCTTTACCAAGCCCATCGGCAACCGCCCGACGGTGTTCTACGAGATCATCCAGCGCAAGGGAGCCCGGTCGTTTGGCAAGGGCAACTTCAAGGCGCTCTTCGAGGCCATCGAGCGCGAGCAGGAGGCTCGAGGAAACCTCTAGAGGTTCTAGATTCGGGGGTTCTGGGTTCGAGTACCCAGTTCTCTCGACCCACCGTCTTCGAGGACGGCGGGCGACAGGCTCCCGCCCTTCCTGAGGATGCTTTCCGACCTCGAGGGTTCGTCCTTGCGAACCCCGACCGCGTCAGCGACGGCGCAGCCAACCACGAACCCTGAACCATGAGCTTCTACGTCCAGCGCGGCCAGATCCCGCCCAAGCGCCACACCCAGTTCCAGCGTCCCGATGGCGCCCTGTACACCGAAGAGGTGCTGGGCGAGGAGGGCTTCCACGGGATCGGGAGCATCGCGTACCACATCCACCCACCGACCCTCGTCGAGGCCGTCGGTGAGCCTGAAGACGTCGCGGTCGAGTACGCCGAAGAGGCGTTTCTCGCGCACCGCCACTTTCTTGGCCCCAAGGTCGAGCCCGGCGGCGACTGGCTGACGGGCCGGGTCCCGATCATGGGCAACGACGACATCGTCATGTCGATGTGCGTCCCGACGGACACGATGCCGGAGGACACGTTCTACAAGAACGCGACCCACGACGAGCTCGTCTACGTCCACGACGGCGAGGGCACGTTGCGCACCGTCCTGGGTGACGTCGATTTCCGGCAGGGCGACTACGTCCACGTGCCGCGCACGCTAATCCACCGATGGTCTTTCGAGGGCGAGACACAGGCCCGACTCCTCGTGATGGAGTCGCCCACCGAGTTCCGGCCTCCCAAGCGCTACCGCAACGACATGGGCCAGCTCCTGGAGCACAGCCCGTACTGCGAGCGCGACTTCCGCCCGCCGGCCGACGTGAACCCGATCGACCTCGAGGGCCGGTTCACGGTCAAGATCAAGAAGCACGGGAAGCTCTTCCCGTTCGTGTACCGCTACCACCCGTTCGACGTCGTGGGGTGGGACGGCTACATGTATCCGACAGCGTTCTCGATCCACGACTTCGAGCCGATCACGGGGCGCATCCACCAGCCGCCGCCGGTCCACCAGACGTTCGAGGCGCGCGGGTTCGTGGTCTGCTCGTTCGTCCCGCGCTTGTTCGACTATCACCCGGACTCGATCCCGGCGCCGTACAACCACTCGAACATCGACTCCGACGAGGTGCTCTACTACGCCGAGGGCGACTTCATGTCGCGCAAGGGGATCGGCCGCGGCAGTTTCACGCTCCACCCCGGCGGCATCCCACACGGGCCGCACCCCGGCACGACGGAGGCCAGCATCGGAGCGAAAGAGACGCATGAGTTGGCCGTCATGGTGGACACGTTCGCGCCGCTCAAGCTGACCAAGGCCGCCCTCGAGATTGAGCAGCCCGACTACGTGTTGTCGTGGCAGCCTGAGAAGCACGGCCACCCGCTCCCGGACGCGGCGCCCATTCCGCCCGGCGCGACCGTCTCCGGCGATGGTGCGGTGGGCCAGGTCCCGGACTCCCCCCCGATCGACGCCGCGCGCGGCTAGACGAGTAGCTCACGGTCGACCATGCTGCCATGCACGACGACGATGTGCCCATCGGCCGCCTGCTTTCCCGGCGGGAAGCCCTCGCCGTTCTCAGCACCGGAAGCGCCGCACTCTTGCTTGGCTGTGGCCCGAACGCAGTCGACTCGACGCCCGGCACCGCAGCGTCGAGTCCCGAGTCGGGCATCTCGTGCGTCGTCAAGCCGGAGGAGACGGAGGGTCCGTTCTTCGGCAGCTCTAACCTGAACCGCGCCGACCTACGCCTGGCCACCTCGAGCGGCGTCGCCAGCGCAGGCGTACCGCTGGCTCACACCGTTGGCGTCTCGAGCGTCGGTAGGGCGGCGTGCACTCCGCTGGAAGGTGCGATCGTCAACGTCTGGCAGTGCGACGCCCGGGGTGCCTACTCAGGCTTTCGTAGCGAGGGCACGGAGGGAGCGGACTTCCTCCGTGGGTTCCAGCGAACCGACGCGTCCGGCCAGGCCTCGTTCCTCACGGTCTACCCCGGCTGGTACCGGGGCCGAGCCGTCCATGTGCACCTCAAAGTGCGCACGAGCGACGACGACGACGCGTACGAGTTCACCTCGCAGCTCTACTTCCCGGACGCGGTCTCCGCCGGCGTATTCGCTCAGCCCGCCTACGCACGTTCCGATACGCAGCGTGTCACGAACACCAGAGAAGGCGT
>NZ_JBARYR010000420.1:0-15384 GCF_049648075.1 Rubrivirga sp.
GTTTACCGCCGCGGCCCGCTTGGAGGCGTCCTCGATCGACCTCCGCGGCGACGGGACGGGCGGCTTGGCCTTGTTCGAGTTGACCGACGGCCGAGGCCCCGGCACCTCGGCGCTGTGGGGCGTCGACCTCGAGGTCGGGCTCACCGACCGCGTGCGTGGTTCGCTGGTGTACGACGGGCGCGCTCCCGCCGTCGGTCGTGCGATCCAAACCGTCCGCGTCCAGGTCTCGGCGTCGCTGTAGCCGGCCTCGAGGTCGGCGCGGCTGGTAACACCTCCGTAATGCCGAGGAGGCATCTTGGCCGTTTGATTCGACGCTGTGCATCCGAGGTGAGAGGCAGCCAGAGGACCCTCCTCAGGCAGACTCCGTACCCCGAGTCCACTCCCCACGACGAGTCCCATGAACTTCTTCAACTTCCTGACGGGTTCAAGGCCGCCCCTCGTCGACCGAGCCATCAACGAGCTCGGTGAGATGCTGGACACGGCGGACATGATGTTCGCGGCCGCTACAAACTGCCTGCTCGACAACGAGGGGCTTCACATCGACCTGGCCGAGCTCGACGAGCAGATCAACAAGGGCGAGATGACCGTCCGCCGGTCCGTCCTCGAGCACATGGTCTCCGACCCCAAGGTCGAGACCTCGTTCAGCCTGCTCTTGGTCTCGATCGTCCAAGACGCCGAGCGCTGCGGCGACCTGGCCAAGAGCATCGCCAAGGCCTCCGACCTCGCCGTCGGCCCCCGGATGGGCCGCCACGTCGACGCGCTCCGGCCCATCCGCGACCGCGTCCTGGCCACGTTCCCGCGCGTACGCCGCTCGTTCATCGTCGGCGACGCCGGCGTGGGCCGGGCCATCATGCAAGAGCACAGCCAGACCAAGGCGGACGTCGCCGACTTCCTCAAGGACCTGGCCTCGGCCGACGACGTGACCTCGAACGAGGCCGTCGTGCTATCCGTCAGCTCGCGCATGATCGGCCGGACCTCGTCGCACCTCTCGAACATCATCTCGGCCGTCGCGCTCCCCTTCGACCAGGTCCGCAACTCCCCGAGCTAGGGCCGCCCTCACCCCCCGAATGCCGACAACTGACGACGCCATCGCGGCGCCCGACCCCCACGACGATCACCTCGACGCCAAGACCGGCCTGCCGCCGATCGACGACGACGACCTCGACGGGGACCCGTTGACGCCGAGCCGGCAGCCGACGTGGGTTCGGCTCCTGGCGCTCCTGGCCACGCTCGGGCTGTTCGTCGTAGCCCTCGAGCTGATGGGCGACGGGATCAAGGCGCTCGGGCAGGGGACCTTCGACCTCGCGGGGTTCCTAGAAAGCGCGACCGACAGCCCGCTCCTGGCGCTCATCACCGGCATCCTGGTCACGAGCCTGGTCCAGTCGTCCTCGACGACGACGTCGCTCGTGGTCACGCTCGTCGCGACCGGAACGCTGCCGCTGACGAACGCGGTCCCGGTCATCATGGGCGCCAACATCGGCACGACGGTGACGAACACGATCGTGTCGATGGGCCACATCACCCGGCCCGACGAGTTCCGGCGGGCGATGGCCGGTGCGACTGTCCACGACTTTTTTAACTGGCTCAGTGTGCTCGTCCTGCTACCGCTCGAGCTCTTCTTCGGCATCATCTCGCGGCCGGCGACGGCGCTTTCGAACGCAGTCCCTGGTGTGGAGTCGGGCGGCTTGGGAGAGACACCGTTCGAGTGGGTCGCGGGATTGATCGCGAGTGTCCTTGGTGAGATCCCGTGGCTGATGGCCGTCGTCGGGCTCGCGCTCCTGTTCCTGGCGCTGCGCTACCTGGTCGTGATCTTGAAGGGGTTCGTGTTGGGCCGGATGGAGGGCGTCCTGGACAAGTACGTGTTTGGCAACCCGCTCAAGGCGATGGCCTTCGGTCTGGTGCTGACGTTCCTGGTCCAGTCCTCGTCGGTCTCGACATCGCTCGTGATCCCGCTGATCGGCGCGGGCATCCTGAGCGTTCCGCGCGTCTTCCCCTACATGCTGGGCGCCAACGTCGGCACGACGGCGACGGCCATGCTGGCGGCGCTCGTCGCGATCGCCGGCGGCGAGCCGGCCGCCGTGGCCGGTTTGACCATCGCGTTCTGCCACCTGTTCTTCAACGTGTTCGGGATCGCGATGATCTACCCGCTCAAGCCGCTCCGCCAGATCCCGATTCGGATGGCCGAGTTCGTCGGCGAGCTCGCGTTCAAGAACCGGCTCTACGCAATCGCCTACATCCTGGGCCTGTTCTATTTGCTCCCGCTCGCCCTCGAGCTCGTCCTGTAGCCCTGCCGCGACCTCGAGGACGTCCCTTCGGGTGGCGTCCTCGAGGTCGGCGCGCGAACCGTTGGCCTGCACCGTTCCGCCTCCATGCGACTCCTCCTCGGCCTCCTCGTCCTGACGACCGCCGCGTGCGCCCAGCCCGGCAAACCCGACCTCGAGGTCGACGCCGACCGGTCGCGCCGTGCCGACTCGGCCATCACGTCGCAGACTGCGCCCTCGAGGGCGGACACTGGGTGCGACGATGGGGGCGGGTCGGGCCGGCGGTGCCCAGATCTCGGCCCGCTACGGTCTGAGCGACCCGCTTTGCCTGCCGGCGTTCGTCAGGACACCGCCATCGTTACCGTAGGCGACCTTGAGGTCGCAGTCGTGACGCATCGCGTGGTCGGAGCCGACGGGACGTCGGACGCGTTCTGGGCCGTCAACCTGCACGACAACGAGAGCACGTCCGTGGACGCCGCCCTCGAGGTCGCGGCCGAGACCGGCGGCGTCGTGGTCGAGCTCCAGCACACCGGCGACCGCAACATCCAATTCGATGCTGGTGGCATGGCCGTCGGGGCGGACCCGAACCGCATCTTTACCGACGCCGGACGCCAACGGACCCTCGACGCCCTGACCGATGGGCCGGGCGCGGACCGAGGCATCGAGCCGGTGACGGCGCTCGCGGACCACGTCCTGACCCAGACCGGCCTCGAGGACGCGGCGGTGGTCGTGACGTTGCACAACAACACGGACGAGCGCTACTCGGCGGCGTCCTACCTCGCCGGTGCCGAGTACGCCAGCGACGCGGCGGCCGTCTCCATCGAGGACGGCTCGGACAGCGACGACTTCTTCTTCGTCACCGACCGCGAGCTCTACGACGCGCTCGTCGGACGTGGATTCAACGCGGTCCTGCAAGACAACGCCGCCGCGACCGACGACGGGTCGCTCTCGGTGTGGGCCGCCCAGAACGAACGGCCGTACGTCAACGTGGAGGCCCAGCACGGGCATCGCGCGGAGCAAGCGCGCATGATCCGGGCGCTTGTCGAGGTTCTGGCCGAGCGCTAGCCCCTGCCCTCGAGGGCGGATCGCCGGACCCGTTTTGGTGGAGAACCGTAGGAGGATCGCCCCTCTCCGTTCTTGCCTCCATGTTTAAGAAGTCTTTCGCTGTCGTTGCTGTTCTCCTCGTTGGAGGGCTCGTCGCTGCTGCCGTCGGTACGGCCTCGGCTCCCGATAAGGTCGCTGTCGTACTCCCGGACCCGATCGAACGCGACCTGGGTGACATCTTGGAACGCGACACGTTGGTCGCGCTCACGTCCTACACCTCGACCAGCTACTTCCTGTACAGAGGCCTGCCGTTCGGCTTCGAGTACGAGCTGCTCCAGGACTTTGCCGAGGACCAAGACGTCGTCTTCCAGATCAAGCTCGTCCCGCGCGACTCGATCCTCTACTACCTAAACACCGGCGTCGGCGACATCGCGGCGGCCCGTCTCCAGCCAACTCAGGAGGACACGTCCAACTTCGTGTTTACCCGTCCTCTCTACGAGACCACGCCGGCCGTCGTCCAACGTCAGGCTGACATCGACACGACGGAGGTCGAGGCTCCCGAGGTCCCTGAAGCTATCGCCGAGCGCCTCGACCAGATGGAGGACACCGGCGATGTGGCGATGGACCCGCTCACGATCCAGGCCCGTCTCGTCCAACGGCCAGCGGACCTCGCCGGTGAGGAAATCTTCTTGCCCGAGGACAGCCCATACGTCAACCGCTTGGTGGAGCTCGAGGACCGAATCACGGGCGACATCGCGGTCGTCGAGGTCGACACCACGAGCGAGGCGCTGATCCGCAACGTGGCCGTCGGTAACATCGGGCTCACGATGGCGGCCGAGAACGTGGCCCAGCTGGAGGCGGGGTACTACGAGAACTTGGTCGTCGAGCCGACGGTCGGAGCGCCGCACGGTGTCGCGTGGGCGGTCCGCACGAACGCGCCTGCCTTGGAGCAGGCCCTCGACGGGTGGATCATCGAGAACCGCGACACGCGGCGCTGGAACCAGCTCTACCGCAAGTACTACGTGGATCGCCAGGGCTTCCGCGAGCGGATTGAGACCGGCTTCCTGACGGGCGAGACCGCCAACCTCTCCGGCTACGACGACTTCCTGAAGGAGTACGCGCCTGGGATCGGGTGGGACTGGCGGCTCCTGGGGAGCCAGATGTACCAGGAGAGCCGGTTCGAGCCCAACGCGCGGTCCTGGGCCGGCGCCCAAGGGTTGCTCCAGATCATGCCTGCGACGGCCGGCGACCTGGGCTTGGCCGATCCGTACGACCCCGAGTCCAACATCGAGGCCGCCGTCCGCTACCTCAAGTGGCTCGAGGACAACTACTGGGCCGAGAAGATTTCGGACCCCGACGAGCGCATCAAGTTTATCCTGGCCAGCTACAACGCCGGCGCCGGCCACGTCATGGACGCCCAGCGTCTGACCGAGGCCGAGGGCGGCGACCCGACCATCTGGGAGGACGTCGCGTTCTGGCTCCTCAAGAAGTCGGAGCCGGCGACGTACAACCGGCCCGAGGTGCGACACGGCTACGCGCGTGGCCTGGAGCCCGTCCACTACGTCTCGATCATCTTGGAGCGCTGGGAGCACTACAAGCAGTTCGTCGAGGGCGAGGAGGGGGCCGAGGCCGTCCCCGACGCCGAACTCAACTCGTAGGCGTCCTCGAGGTCGCACGGCCGTGGTGCTCCCGTCCTCGAGGGCGGGGGCACGTGGTCCTGTACCGCGCGGCCGGTCTTGATCCTCTAGCTTGCAGCGTCGCCCACGACCGAATGACTGATTCTGCTACTCCCGACGCCGCCCGCGTCGCCCTCAAAGAAGCTCTCACCGAAGTCCTGCGCGAGAACCGCGAGTGGCTCCGGGACCTGGTGCAGGACGCCCTCGTCGAGGCCGCGGACGCCGAGGCCCGTCGCGAAGATGATCTACGGGCGCAACTCGCCCACCGGCAGCAGTTTCCGGTCCCACCCGGACGGGCGTAGAGCGGGGCGACCTGGCTGGGTCGACCTCGAGGACGGGGAACGCGGTTCGTCCTCGATGGATAGGCGCGCGGTCCCCACGACCGCTCATGCGCTACCTGATCCTGCTGCTCGCCGTCACCCTCGCTGCCTGTGAGGGCGATGACCGGACGCCGCTCCTGATCTACTCGCCCCACGGCAAGGAGATGCTCAGGACGTACGAGGCGGCCTTCGAGGCCGAGCGGCCCGACGTCGACGTTCAGTGGATCGACCTGGGGAGCCAGGAGGTCTACGACCGGATCTCAGGCGAGCGCGCGAACACGCAGGCGTCGGTGTGGTGGGGCGCGCCGCAGACGCTGTTCATGCAGGCCGCCGAAGAGGGGTTGCTCCAACCCTTCGAGCCGTCGTGGGCCGACGCCGTGCCCGAGACCGCGCGCGACGCCCAGGGTCGCTGGTGGGGGACGTATCTGACGCCGGAGGGCATGCTGTTCAATACCGAAGCCGTCGCTGACCCTCCGACGGACTGGGACCAACTCTTGGAGCCGGAGTGGGCCGACCGGATCCTGATCCGCTCGCCGCTCGAGTCCGGCACGATGCGCACGATCTGGGGCGCGCTCATCCTGCGCCAGCCGACCGTCGAGGACGGCTACCGCTGGCTCGCGCGTCTCGACATGAACACCAAGGGGTACGCGGCGAACCCGACCCAACTCTACCTCCAGATCGCTCGTGACGAGGCCGACATCACGCTTTGGAACCTCCCGGACACGTTCCTCCAGGCTCAGACCTACCCGTTTGGGTTCCGCGCGCCCGACTCCGGGACACCCGTCTTGGTCGACGCCATCGGGATTCCAGAAGGCGCGCCTCAGTCCGACCTGGCGAAAGAGTTCATCGAGTTCGTGACGACGCAGGATGCTCTCATCGAGCAGGCCAAGGAGTTCCACCGGATCCCTGCGCGGACGGACGTCGAGCAGAGCTTTCTCCCCGACTGGATGGCGGGAGGCGTGTACCAACCGATGGACCTCGACTGGAATCGCCTGGCGACCGACGGGCCGGACTGGATGCAGTACTGGGACGAGCGCATCAAAGGCCGCGGGGCCGAGTACCTCGAAGAAACCGATGCCGCCACCCTCGAGGCGGCGTCCGACCTCGAGGCCGAGTCCTAGAACGGCTCCGACCGGGCTGTCCTCGCCGTGACCGTAAGCGCGGGCGCCCTTCGCCTCGAGGCCGTCCAGCAGGGGCAGCGCGAGAGGCAAGACGGCGTTGACTGCGCCGGCCGGCCGGGTCTCGAGGGCGGAGGACTCGTAGTTGACCGTCACGTTGCGCCCGGAGACCTGGACCGCGAGGCCGACGGCTGCGGTCGGTTCGGCCTGGAGGTCGTAATGGGCGATTGACCTCGCTGTTACGACTGGCGATAGACCGAGGCTGCCTGTCGGTACATCGTCGCGTGCAGGTCGGCGGTCGCTCGCGCCAGCGTCTCGGGCGCCTGTCCAGCTTGCCGGCGAGCCGCGTAACCGCCGGAGAGCAGCAGGCACAGCGGGATGCCCGCGTCACGGATGGTCTCGCACACGAGACGGTCGCGGGCCTCCAAGCCGGAGCGCGACAACGACAACCGCCCAAACCGGTCGGCCTCGACGACGTCCACGCCGCCGAGGTACACCACCACGTCCGGGTCGGCGTCCTCGAGGACGTGGGGTACGGCGTCGGCGGCGACCTCGAGGTAGGCGTCGTCCCCTGTTCCGTCGGGGAGGCCGACGTCGAGCGTCGAGGGCGGCTTGCGGAAGGGGAAGTTGTTGGCGCCGTGGACCGAGACCGTGTAGACGCCGCCTCGTGGCCAGGCTCGGTCGCCGCCGAATACGTGGGCGGTGCCGTTGCCCTGGTGCACGTCGAGGTCGAGGACGAGCGCCCGTCGGATCCACCCGGCGCGCTGCAAGACGCGGAGCGCGACGGCGACGTCGTTGAGCACGCAGAACCCCTCGGCGTGGCCCGGCATCGCGTGGTGCGTCCCACCGGCCAGGTTTCCCGCGACGCCGTCCTCGAGAGCCATCATGCACGCGTTGATCGTCCCCTGGACGGCGAGCCGGCTGCGGCGGACGAGCGCCGGGCTCCACGGCAGCCCCATGCGCCGCTCCTCCTGCCGCGTTATCGACCCGGTCGCGAGCGCGTCGAGGTAGCTCTGGGTGTGGACCAGGAGCAAGTCGGCCCAGTCCACTTCGCGGGGCGCCACGATCTCGTCCTCGAGGACGACGCCTTCGGAGATCAGGATCTCGCGCAGGGCCGAGAACTTCCGCATTGGGAACGCGTGGCGTTCGGGCAGCGGGACCACGTAGTCGTCGTGGTACGAGACGCGCAACGTGTCGGCGGGAGAGAGTCGGCCTCGAGGGCGTTGCGCGCGGGGCCTGCTACTGCCTCGGTGCGATCAGGTCGTCCACTTCCGGTTGCAAGTCGAGGCCGGTTTGCCGGGCCGTGAGGTACGCGTCGAACGGCGTCGTCTCGTAGACCTCCTCGCGGACGTACTGGAGCGCGTAGAGGAACGTCTCGGGGTCGGTGTAGCCCGGGAATTTGGTGATCAGCCCACCGTCGGCGTCGACGAAGACGTTCGTTGGCGTGCCCGAGATGGCCATCGCCCGTCCCAACTCGGCGCCCGTCACGTTGGCGTCATGGAACGCGACCTGCGTGGTGTCCTCGATGTTGAGCCGTGTCACAGCGAAGTGCTCCGCGAGGTACTCCTGGACGGCGTCGTCGGTGAACACCTCGTCGTCGAACCGGATGCAGAACCCGCACCACGACGCGTAGCCGTAGACCAGGAGCAGCTTGCCATCGTCCTGCGTGTTCGAGATCGCGGTCCCCATCGGGAGCCACTCCGGCGCGTCATCGGGGACCTCAGAGGCGGTCCGTTGGGCCGAGGCCGGCAGGGCGACCAGGAGCAGGGCGAGGGAGAGGAGCAGTCGAGTCATGAGAGCAGAGAGGCGACGAGGGCCTGGAACGTGGCGCGTCCGCGCGTCCATGTGTACGGGTCGAGGACGGACGCGGTCTTCTCGCGCCATCGTACCCGCGTCTCGGCGTCGAGTGCCCGGCGGAGCGCGGCGGCGACGGCGGTCGGATCGGAAGGATCGGCCAGAACGCCCACGCCTTGACCGACGACGGCCTCGATTTCGGGAAGCGGGCTTGCCAGGATGGGCACGCCGGCGGCAAGGTACTCGAACAGCTTGTTCGGCAAGCTCAGACGCAGGCTCTCGGTCAACGGCTCGATCAGGCACGCGCCCAGGTCCGCGCCCGGCGTCAGCGTAGCGAGCCGGTCCGGCGGGATGAACGGGGAGACCACCAGCCGGTCCCCAAGATCGGCGCGACCGATCTCGTCCTCGAGGACGCCCTCTCCGATCAAGACCAGCCGCATGTCTTGGACGCGGCGCGTGGCCTCGAGCAGGGACGGGATGCCTCGGCCGGAGCGAAAGAGGCCCTGGTAGAGGACGACCATCCGGCCGTCGTCAGGCAGACCGAGGTGACGGGCGAGCGCGTCGCGGTCCGTCTCGCCTCCGGCGTCCGGCGCGTTGTACAGCACCGTCGGCCGATCGATGCCGTACGCACCCTCGAGGCGATCTGCGATGGCGTCTCCGACCGTCAGGACCGCGTCGGCGTGGCGGATCGTCCTCGACTCGACGGCGCGCCACACGGCGCTGACCCACGGCTTGCCGGCCGACGAGTCGAGGGCGGTGTACAGCTCTCGGGAGTCGTACACGAGCGCCGCACCGCTCGCTCTCGCCCTCGAGGACGCCGCCGGCAGCGTGTACAGGTCGCTCGCGAGGTAGAGGTCCGACCTCGAGGACGCGAGGGCCTGTGTCATCGCTCGGTGCGCCTTGGCGAACAGGAGCGGCCCCTGGCCCGTGACCTCGAGAGCCGTCAGGCCGACGGCCTCGAGGCCGTCGAGCGAGCCGCCCTCGAGGGCGGCCGGAGCGCGGGGTGGGTCGACTTGCACGACGTCGACCTCGAGGCCGAGATCGCGGAGCGCGCGGATCTGGCGGAGCGCTCGGGACGATCCCGTCACGTCGCCCAACAGCGTGAACGTGGCGTGGCGTCCGTGAAGAGAGGGCGTCGGCAGGGCGGTGGGCATCAAATGGGGAGCCCCAAACGTATGTTCGTTAGCGGTCGTCGGGACGCGCATTTCGCGTGGTCGGACCCGACGAGCCGCTCACCCGCCCCCGTCCGTGACTCTCCGCCGCATCCTGTTCGGCATGGCCGCTCTCGCGGTCGGCGTCCTTATCGGGCTGCCGACGGTGCGCTACGTGCAGTCGTCGGGGGTGCAGGAATCGGTCGAGAGGTCGGTCGGGCCGGCTCCCGCGACGTCGGCATCGGTCGAGACCGTCCAGATCGGTGCCGACGGGCCGCCGCCGGCGTCGTCGACGGAGGTCCCGGACCTCGTGGACATCAGCCGGCAGTCGGTCTCGGTCGCGCGTGAGGTCGAGCCGGCGGTCGTCTACGTCGAGGTCGAGTTGGGAGCGGGGTTTGGCCGTGGAGCAACGGAAGCAGGCAGTGGCGTCATCATCTCGCCGGCCGGCTACGTCGTGACGAACGCCCACGTCGTCGCGCGGTCGAACGAGGCGCTGGTGTATCTACCATCCGACAAGCGCGAGTTCCGCGCGGAGGTCGTCGGCCGTGACCCGACGACGGACACGGCCGTCTTGCGCATGCTCGAGGTCGGTGTCGGGGACGACGAGCCCCTCCCGGTCGCGTCGCTCGGCGACTCGGACGCCCTCGAGGTCGGGGAATTCGTGCTGACGATCGGGAGCCCGTTCCGGCTGACCAACACGGTCACGTCGGGCATCGTGTCAGCGCTGGGGCGCGGCGGCGTCGGGGCGATCTCAGACGAGTTCGCCATCGAGGACTTCATCCAGACCGACGCCGCGATCAACCCTGGCTCGTCGGGTGGAGCGCTCGTCAACCTGCGCGGCGAGGTCGTCGGAGTCGTGACGGCCATTGCGTCGGAAAACGGCGTCTCGGCGGGCTACGGCTTCGCGATCCCGATGAACCTGGCCCGCGTCGTCATCGAGGACTTGATTCGGTTCGGCGAGGTCCGGCGCGGCTACCTCGGCGTCGAGGTGTTCCCAATGACCCGCGCCGACGCTCGCGAGTCCGGCATGTCGGGTGTTCGCGGCGTGCTCGTTAACCGGGTGATTTCGAACGGGCCCGCAGACCGCGCTGGCGTCCGGCAAGGTGACATCCTCCTCGAGGTCGGCGGGCGTTTGGTCAACGAGCCCAACCAGTTCCAGAGCCGACTTGCCCAAGCCCACCCCGGAGACGACGTTGCGCTCACGGTATGGCGTGACGGCGAGCAGCGAGCGCTCCAAGCCCGGCTCTCGGACCCCAATGATCCGTCCCTCGAGGACTGGTTCGCCAGCACGCCGACCGCGACGGAGCTGCCGCAAGGCCCCGTCGAGGTCGGCCCGACAGAGGAGATCGCTCGGTCGGAAGCTCCCGACTGGGGCGTCCGGTTCCGCGACCTGACGCGGACGGAGCGGCGCCAGTTTGAGAGCGGCGCGTATATCGAGTCGATCGAGCCGGGGAGCGCGGCCGAGCTCGACGGGCTGCCTCGAGGCACGGTCGTCGTCGAGGTCGAGAACCGCCCCGTCACGACGGCGGAAGAGGCGCAGGCCGCCCTCGAGCGACAAGCCCGCCGCGACCGCCCAGCGCTGGTCCGCGTGCGCCGCCCGGACGGTCGAACGGCGTTCTACGACCTGGCGTCGCCATTTGTTGAATGACGATATCTGATTGACGATTGATGAACCGGACCGGCGCAGAACGAGCCGAAGCCATGAAGGCGCGGACGAAGGCGTTCGCGCTGAGGGTGATCCGCTTTTGCCGGTCGCTGCCCAAGAGCGAGGAGACCCGGATTATCAAGCGGCAGCTCCTTCGCTCGGCGACTTCCGTCGCAGCCAACTACCGAGCGGCATGTCGGGCGCGAAGCCGACGGGAGTTCGCGTCGAAGATGAGCATCGTCCTCGAGGAAGCGGACGAGACAGAGTTCTGGCTCGAGCTCCTGATCGAGGCGGACCTCGTCGACGCCGACCGCACGCGTGATCTCCTCAACGAAGCGGGCGAGTTGGTTGCGATCTTTGCCGCAGCGCGCCACACGGCCTCGAGGCCGCAGGAGTAACGATCGCACCAATCGTCCATCATCCATCATTAATCAACCATGCTCCGCTACCTCACCGCCGGCGAGTCTCACGGCGAAGCCCTCGTCGGGATCGTCGAGGGGATGCCCGCCGGGGTCCCCGTCACGCCGTCCGACCTCGACGAGCACCTGTCGCGGCGCTGGCTCGGCTACGGGCGCGGAGGACGAGCCAAGTTCGAGAAGGACCGCGTGAGCGTGTTGGGTGGGATCCGGTTCTCGCATACGATGGGGAGCCCGATCGCGCTGTTGCTGCCCAACGCGGCCTACGAGAAGGACCGGACCGGCTGGCCGGAGAAGATGGCCGTGACCGGCGACGGCGAGGGGATTGAAAAGATCACGCTTCCGCGTCCGGGCCACGCGGACCTCGTCGGCGCGCAGAAGTACGGGTTCGACCGACCACCCCACGGACCGGACGTTCGGGCCGTGATCGACCGGTCGTCGGCGCGCGAGACGGCGATGCGGGTGGCGTGCTGCTCCGTGGCTCGGCAGATGCTGCGGGCGTTGGGCATCGAGGTCGGGAGCCACGTCGTGCGGCTGGGCGAGGTCGGCCTCGATGACCCGAGCGAGTGGATCGAGGCGCGTGACGCGCTGTTGGCCGAGGGGGGCGCGCGGGCGCTCTATGAGGCCGCCGACAAGTCGCAGGTGCGGATGTTGGGCGACGAGCTTTCGGACGCGACCGTCGAGCACATCAAGGCGACCAAGAAGGCCGGCGACACCCTAGGCGGCGTCTACGAAGTCGTCGCGACGGGCGTCCCGGTCGGGTTGGGCAGCTACGCGCAAGGCGACCGACGTTTGGACGGGCGGCTCGCCCAGGCCATCCTGTCGATCCAGGCCCAAAAGTCCGTCGAGGTCGGCGATGGCTGGCTCGCAGGACGTACGCCCGGCTCCCAGGTCCACGACCCGATCACGCGCGACGACTCGGAAGGAGTTGCCCGCTGGGGCCGCACCTCGAACCACGCCGGCGGCGTCGAGGGCGGAATCTCGAACGGGCAACCACTCGTCGTCCGCGGCACGATGAAGCCGATCCCGACGCTCATCAAGCCGCTCGCCACGGCCGACCTCGAGTCGGGCGAGGCGCAACCGACGCGCTACGAGCGCAGCGACGTGACGAGCGTTCCAGCGGCCAGCACGGTCGCGGAGGCGACGGTCGCCTGGGAGGTTGCGGTCGCCCTCCTGGAGCGCTACGGCGGCGACACGTTCGAGACGCTGAGAGAGCGCCTGGAGGCCGACCGAGCCCGGGGCTTGTAACGCGCGTCTTCGAGGGCGACGATTCGTGTGGGAGACGCCTAGGGCGCGTCGCTCGCCGCGACCGTCTCGAGGTGGCCGCGGACGCGCCGCATCATGTCCCCGAGCGCTTGGCGCTCGTCCGTCGTGAGCTGTGCGACCATCCCCGCGACGACTTCTTGCTGCGCCTCGAGTGTCCGCACGACGAGCCCCCGTCCCTTCTTCGTCGCCGAGACGCGCTTGGCGCGGCCGTCCTCGAGGTCGGGCGTGATCGAGACGAGGCCGTCCCGCTGCATCCGACCGAGCAGCGCCGTCACGTTGCTCTTGGTCACGAACAGCCGCTGGGCCAGGTCGACCGAGCGGAGGGCGCCTGACGACTCCAGCGCTGCGAGCACGTCGTGTTGGGCGAGGGAGAGTCCGATCGAGGACGTCCGGGACGTCAGCACGCGCTCGCACGCGGAGTACGTCTTGACGACCTCGAGCCAGTCTGCGAAACCGGGAGCGGAAAAGGATCGCGATGTCAGATTCATAGCTCGACTTGTTCCAGGTTCACTCGTGAACTAAAATGGTTCACTCGTACACCAAGCTAGCCCCTTCGCGACCACGACCGACATGCCTGACGCCCTCCGCATCCTGCTCGGTCCCGTGTTGGCGGTCCAAGGGAAGCGGCTGTACCAGCGTATTCCTCGGATGCCAGAGCCCAGCGGCGACCGGCGCGGAGAGGTTGGGACGGGTCCCGAACTCCGTCTCCTGGTCGTCGGGGACTCGTCAGGGGCGGGCGTCGGTGTGGGGACGCAAGACGAGGCGTTGCTCGGCCAGACGGTCGCTCGGCTCGCAGAGGACCGTCGGGTCACCTTCCGGCTCGAAGCGCGGCACGGGTCCACGATCCCACGGACGCTCCAGCACCTCCGCAAGCAAGAGCCGGAGCCGTTCGACGACGCTCTGGTCGCGCTCGGCATCAACGACATCACGGCTGGGCGCCCGCTCGACAAGTGGCTCGCGTCGTACCGGGAGCTGGTGGAGGAGCTGCGTGAGCGGTTTTCGGTGCAGCGTGTGATCGTGTCCGGTCTGCCCCCGATCGGGGAGTTTCCGGCGATCCCCAACCCGCTCCAGTGGTACCTCGGACGGACGGCGCGGAGGTACGATGCCGCACTCAAGGCGTGGGCCGATACCGAGTCCGACATCGTCTACATCGACTTCGAGACGGTTCCGGGCGACCCGCTCCACGACGTCCCGATGGCAGAGGTGATGGCGTCGGACGGGTTCCACCCCGGTCCCAAGATCTACGACGAATGGGGCCGCCGGGCCGCCGTCGCGCTCGCGCAGTAGACCGCTCGGGAGCGCCGCTCCGGCCTCGATGGCAAAATGGCGACTCGTCCTCGAGGTCGCTCCGTGTCTGAACCCGTCGGCGAGCAACGCCCACCCACGAGTCATTTCCCCGGAGGCGGAACCGCGAAGCGAGAGCGCGGCCAACCCAAGCGGTGCCACCCGGGTCCTCAACGTGGATTCGCGACCTCGAGGTCGCCACGTTGGATCCTCGCGTGCTCGGGGACGACGGCACCGAGGGTGGAGACCCATAGGAGACAAGCCGGCTCTACCGTTTCGCCACGTCGGATCCGTCCTCGAGGTGCTTTCCCGCTTGCGCCCTCGACGACGAGTCTCCACCTTCCGTACTCTGTACCCCGTGCCTTTCGACCACGAGTTTATCGCGCCCGTCCTGCTGACGAAGGGCGGCATGACGCCCCACAAGCTCCCGTTGCCCAACGAGATCGGCGACCCGCTGCGCGAGGCCAGGGTCAAGCGCATCATCGGCACGCTCGACGGGCACCCGTTCCGGCTGGCGCTCCACCGCTCCCACGACGGGTTCTCGTTCATCGCGCTCAGCCGCGACCGGATGCGGACGCTCGACCTCGAGGCCGGAGCGCTCGTCGAGGTCGCCCTCCGCCCCGATCCCGACCCGGACCACGTGGACTTGGGCGACGTCTTGGAGGCCGCGCTCCAGGCGGCGCCCGACGCCCTCGAGGTCTGGGACACGCTCACGCCCGGGACGCGCCGCGCCTACGCCTACACGGTCACGAGCGCCAAGCGGGCCGACACGCAGGAGAGCCGCGCCGACGACCTGGTCCGGCGGCTCCGCGACGGGACGCACGCCGCGCTCCGCCGGCGTTGGTAGGCGTCCTCGAGGTCGCTCAGTCCTTCTTCTTGTTCGCGCCGAGAATCGACCCGATGACGCTCGCGAGCAGCCCGTAGCCGATGGCCCCGATGAGCGCCGCGACCGGCCCCTCGACCGAAAAGCCGTCCACGAACCGTGTCGCGAGCCAGAACAGGAACGCGTTGATGGCGAGCGTGAACAGACCGAGGGTGAGCCAGCGGATCGGCGTGGTGAACAGCTTGACGACGGCGCCGATGGTCGCGTTGATCAGGCCGATGGCGAGCGCGGCGACGAACGCGGCGCCGACGCTCTCGACCTGGACAGCGGGGTAAAGGTAGGCGACGAGGAGGAGGGCGGCGGCGCTGGCGGCCCAGCGGAGGAGGAACGTCATCGAGGTCGGGGAGGGGACGGGGCGGACTACGAGGGTTCGTCCTCGAGGGTTCGTCCTCGAGGACGGCTACGCCCGCGTCAGCCGGCCGTCGGCGTCGCGCTGGAACGGGACCCAGGCGAGCGCGACCTCGAGGACGTGCATCTCGGTCTGCTTGGCCTTGATCTCGACGGTCTCTAACGCTTTCGTCTCCGG
>NZ_JBARYR010000421.1:0-1735 GCF_049648075.1 Rubrivirga sp.
GCGCGTAGCCTCGCCCTCGAGGCCGGCGCCTTGCCCGGCCGCGCACACTACAGCCGGACCAACTCGACGCGTCGGTTCTGACGTTGCCCCTCGGGCGTCCCGTTGTCCGCGATCGGCCTCGATGCGCCCATGCCAGCGGCCTCGACGCGCCCGGCGGAGACACCGAGCCCGATTAGCATCGTGCGGACGGCCTCGGCGCGGCGCTCGCTGAGCGACTGGTTGCTCGACGCGTTCCCCGTGTTGTCCGTGTGGCCCTCGACGCGGACGCGCAGGCCGGGGTGCTCCTCCATCATCGACGCGATCTCTTGGACGACCGAGAACGACTCGGGCTGCAGGGTCGCGCTTCCGGTGTTGAACAGGATCCCCTCCGTGACGACGCGGCCCTCGGCCTCGAGGGCGCCGTAGAGGTCGTTGCCGCCGGCCGCGATCCGGAGGTCGCCGATGTACACGAGCCGGTCGCTCCGCGCACCGACCTGGAACGTGATCGCATCGTGCCGCCCGATGTCCGCGCGGGGCACGTTCGCGACCCGCGCGCCATCGGCGTACATCTTGACGTACTGGTCGTCGACGGTGATCTCGACCTTGGTCAACTCGTCGTGGGGAATGCGGACGACCGACACCGGCCCGTCGCTGTTCCACACGCCGGACCCGCGCCAACTCCCGACGCTGAGGCGGGCGCCGTCGTAGCCGGAGAACGGCCGCGTGTCGTTGTCGCTGGTCCGGGGCGCGGTGTACATGTTCACGTACGCGTCGTTGTCGCCCTGGTAGTCGAACTCGATGGTGAACGTGCTCGGGAGCGTCTGCCCCAGGCGGACCTCGAAGCCGCCTCCGCTCGTGAATCGGAGGAACCGCTGGCCCTGGAAGTCGACGACCTCGGACGTCCCGGCGAGGTAGTGGAGTCGCCGCGGGAAGTCGCCGAGCCGGTCAGAGTCGAAGTCGTCCTCGAAGAGCGCCCGCTCGCCCGGCGTGAAGTCGTAGTTCGCGTTGGCGTTGGAGACCGTCGTGCGGATGACGGCGTCCTCGACGTTGCCCTCCGTCACCGGCGTCCCGTTGCGGTCGACGGGCGTGCCCTCGCGGTCCACGAGCACGACGCTGTCGCCGCGGCTCTGGGCGCGCTCGACGCAGGCGCGGTCGTCGTAGGTGCAGCGGACGGCGTTCTCGCCCGCTTGAAAGGTGCCGTCGATGGCGCCGTTGATGGCGCGGTCGGTCCGCGAGTCGATGTTGCGGTTGACGGCGCGCTCGGCCACGTTGCCGGCGCGGTCCATCGCTCGGTCGAGCGTGTTGGCGCAGCCGGTGAGGGCGAGAGCGAGGGCGAGGGCAGTGAGTCGGAGCATCGGGGCGAAGGGGGTGCACCCTCCTTTACAAGTTTTTGGCCCACGACGGATCACGCGACCTCGAGGCCGGCAATGGCGGACGCGCTGCAGTCTCTCTGCTGGGGTCGCCCGCCCTCGAAGCACCTCAAAAGAGAGACCGGTTGAAGACCGGCCGGTGCGTCCTGACGACCGGGTCCGCCTCGCCCAGCATTAGGAACAGGGCGACGGCCAGCTTGCGAGCGATGTCTTCCTCATAAGCTCGGTCGATCTGGACGGCCTCGATGAGCGAGACGAGCGCGGCGTCGAGGTCGCCGGACTGGACCGCCACGAGTGCGGATCGCACGTGGGGCCGGGCGCTACCAGCCGGGAGGCCCGAGAGGTCGCGTTCGAGCGCGTCGGCGACCGTGCGGACGGCGTCGGCC
>NZ_JBARYR010000422.1:0-1734 GCF_049648075.1 Rubrivirga sp.
CGACGGCCAGGTCGACTCCGTGATCGCGGAAGTACGCCAGCGATAGTGCGAGCGAGGCCTCGAAGAAGCTCGGTCCGATAGTCTCGAGAGCGTCCTCGAGGTCGGCAACGGCGGCGTCCAGCCACGACGCAGGCGCGGCGACGCCGCCAATCCGCATCCGCTCTCGTAGTGTCAAAAGGTGCGGCGACGTGTGGAGGCCGACGCGCAGACCGGCAGCGCTCGCGACGGACGCGGCCATCGAGGACGTGGAGCCCTTTCCGTTCGTGCCGGCGACGTGGATCGCAGGGAACGCTCGCTGGGGGTTGCCGAGCGCATCCAAGAGAGCTTCGATCCGGTCCAGGCCAGGCCGGAACGCGCCGGTGTCGGTCGCGAAGCGGGGGAGCCGGAGCAACCGCTGCTCACCGCTCACGGCTGTTCGACCTCGATGCGCCGTCGGTCTCCGCCGAGGTGCGTCAGCCGAAGCCAGATCGTGCGCGGGGGCAGCCACTCGGCCCCGCGCTCGGGCCACTCGACGACTGCGATCGCGTCGCCGTCCAGCATCTCATCGAGGCCGAGGCGCCCGACCTCGTCGCCCTCGAGTCGGTACAGGTCGAGGTGCAAGAGGTCGCCTTCGGCGTGCTCTTGGACGATCGTGAACGTCGGCGACGTGACCGTATCGGGGTCGACCTCGAGGGCGGCGGCGATGCCCTTGGCGAGATGCGTCTTGCCGGCGCCCAGGTCGCCGACGAGCGCGACGACGTCCCCGGCCTCGAGGACGGACGCCAAGCGACGGCCGAGGTCGAGGGTTTCGGACGCGCTCGCGGTCTCGGCAGGTAGCAGGCTGCTGAACACAGCCGTCAGGGAGCCACGTCGAACGTCCCGTCCGAGACCGAAACGCCGCTCGAGGTGACGAAGCTGAACGTGCCCCGCAGCCGTGCCGCCGAGTACTCCGTGACCTGGATCACGCCGCTCTCAGCACGCTCGTCGCTCGCGTCGCCGACCGAGATTTGAATGGTGGACGGGTCGGAGCCGTCTCCAATGCGGTATGTCCCCTCGGTCGTTCCGCCGATCACGATCGTGATCGGTGTGCGGAGATCCGTCTCGCTCGCCCCGATCTCGTATCCGGTGATGTGCGTCAGCCCACTCTCGACGAACGTGTTGTAGCAGTCGGAGCGTAGCGGCTGCCCGTCCACGTCGGCCGTGATCATGCCTCCTGAGCGAAAGCTGAACTCGGCGCAACTCGCATTGCCGGTGTCGGTCTCACCGCCGCTGTCGCAGCCGGAGAAGAACGCGAGAGCCAAGGCCATGAGGAGGTGGTGGGCGCGCATGGATGCTCTGGTACTAGAGGTCCGAAACGTAAGCCCAACTGGCACCTTGCCCGTGCGCTCGAGGGTGCGACCGACGTGTGTCCTACCCTCGAGGACGGAGCGTCACGACGGGCAGCAGGCACTCCTCCATCGTCACGCCGCCGTGCTGGAACGTGTCGCGGTACTGGTTCACGTAGCGGTTGTAGTTCGTCGGGTAGACGAAGTAGCCGTCGCCCTTGGCGAAGATGTAGTTCTCGTTGATGCCCAGCCGCGGCAGGCCGTACGTCTCCGGCTCCTTGACGAAGATGGCCTCGTCGTGGTCCACCTTGAGGTTGCGGCCGTGCTTGTAGCGGAGCGACGTGCTCGCCTCGCGGTCGCCGATCACCTTCGTCGGCGACAACGCGCGGACGGCGCCGTGGTCGGTCGTGATGACGACCGTGCAGTCGTG
>NZ_JBARYR010000423.1:0-1703 GCF_049648075.1 Rubrivirga sp.
GGCCGACGCCGACCGAGGCCTGGATCGATGTCGAGTGGGAAGGCGGACCGACGCAGCGCGTGCCGCTGCGGGTCGGGTCCGAGGCCGCGCTCGGGCAGTTCCGGTTGCGCGGGCCGGGTCGCTACTCGGTTCATCTCAAAGCCGCCTCGGGACTCGAGAACACGGACCCGGCGCGCTACGCCCTGGGCGTTTTGAGCGACGCGCCGCCCCAGATCACGATCGTCGGCGGCATCGAGGACGCGCTGTCGGCGGCGTCGCGACGGCTCGCCTTCCGCGTGACCGACGACTTCGGCTTCCGCGGCGGCTCGCTCGTCTACCGCCTGACGCGCGACGGCTCGACGGGGAGGCCGAGAACGGTCCGGCTGCCGATGCGCGTGCGGCCGCTCGACCAGGAGGTCGTCCTCGACTGGCGCCTGCCCGGCGCTCGGCCCGGCGACACCGTCGAGCTGTACGGCCGCGTGACCGACAACGACGGGGCCGGCGGCAAGGCGGCTCGGACGCCACTCGTCACCCTCCGCTTCCCCTCCGTCGCCGACCGCCTGGACGCCCTCGATGCGCAACGCGACTCGACGGCGGAAACCCTCGAGGACCTCGAGGAGCAGGCCCAAGAGTCGGGCGAGCGCTTCCGCCGCCTGCGCGACGACATCCGCGAAAACCAGAACCCGGATTGGGAGGACCGCCGCCAAGTCGAGGAGCTGTTGCGCGAGCAGCAGTCGATGCAGGAGCAGGCCCAGCAGTTGCGCGAGCAGATGCAACGCCTGGGCGAGCAGATCCGCGACGACTTGGGCGACCCCGAGCTCCAGCGTCAGTTCGACGAGATGCAGGACGTCTTGGACGAGCTCGACACGCCCGAGCTCCGCGACGCCCTGGAGCGGCTGCGCGACGCCATGGAGCAGCTCGACCTGCGTGACATGTTGGAGCAGTCCGAAGAAGCTGCCCAGAGCGAGGAGGAGCTCCAGCGCCGCATCGAGCGCGCGATGGAGCTGATGAAACGCCTCGAGGCCGCCGTCGAAATGGAAGAGATCGCCCGCCGCGCGGAGGACCTGGCCGAGACCGAGGAGCGACTTGCCCGCGAGACCGAGGCCATCCGCGAGGGCCGCGACCCGTCCGACCTCGAGGACGAATCAGACCGAGAGGACTCTGACCAAAGCGACTCCGACCCCGACGACTCGGAACAAGGCGAGGAGTCCAACGACGAATCGTCAGAGTCGGACCAAAGCACGCGGGAACAACGCGAGCGATTGGCCGAGGAGCAGCGGCAGGCGCAAGAGCAAGCCGAGGCGCTTCAAGAGCAGATGGAGGAACTTCAGGAGCAGCTCGACGACATCCGCAACGGCCCGAGCCCCGAGGAGATGCGCGAGATGCAGGAGCAGTCGCAGAGCCTGCCCCAGCAAATGGAGGAGAACGCGCAACAGCTCGAGAACGGCGAGCTCCAGGACGCCCAAGAGGGCCAGCAGGACATGTCCGAGCAGCTCCGCAAGATGGCCCAGGAGATGCGGCAGCAGAGCCAGGGCATGCAGGGCCAGCAGAAGCAGGTCGACCAGGCCGCCCTGCGCCGCGCCCTCGAGGACGTGCTGACGATCTCGCGCGACCAGGAGGCGCTGGCGAGCCAGGTCGCGTCGACGCCGGCCGAGAGCCCGGCGCTGGTCCCGTCCGCCCGGCGGCAGAGCGAGCTGCGGGACGCGTTGCAGACGGTCGTGGAC
>NZ_JBARYR010000424.1:0-1697 GCF_049648075.1 Rubrivirga sp.
GAGGTCGAGGGCGCCGTCTGGCCGTTCGACGACGACGGGACGCTGCGGCCGGACCGCGCGCGCGACGGGGGCCTGCGCTGGACGACGGCCGAAGGGATCTCCCAGATTGGCCGGGCGCTCGTGGACGCGACGCCCGGGCTCGACCTGAGACTCCAGACGCGCGTCGTCGCCCTCGAGGCCGAGAGCGACGGATGGACAGTCGTCCTCGAGAGCCGGGAGGCCGGCGCAGCCAGCGGCGAGCGTCACGCGTTCGACGCGGTGCTGGTGACGGCGCCCGCGCCGCAGGCCTTCGAACTGCTTTCCGGTCTCGAGGCTGCGTCCTCAATCGAGAGGGTGACGTACCGGAGCCAGTTCTCCGTCATGTGGGCGTTCGACCGCGTCCTCGATCGGCCGGCCGACGTCTACGCGCTGGTGAACGCCGCCGAGCACGGGAGCGCGGACGGAGGGCACGACGTGGCCTGGCTCGCGGTCGAGAGCGACAAGCCGGGCCGGGCGCCCGACGGCGCGACGCTGCTCCTGGCCCAGATGTCGGAGCGGTGGACGCTCGACCACTACGACGACAAAAAGCCCGACGTCGTCCTCGAGGCCGGACGCGCGGTCGAGAGCTTGTGGGGCCCGCTCCCTGAGCCGTTGTGGACGGACACGCAGCGCTGGCGGTACTCGCTGCCCAACGACGGCGTGGAGGTCGGCGGCCTCGAGGGCGACGGACTGTTTGTGGCCGGCGACTGGACGGCGGGGAAAGGGCGCGTCCACCTCGCCCTCGAGCAAGGACTGGCGGCGGCGGAGCGGATCCGAGCGTCGATCTAGCGCGGCCTCGAGGTCGCGTCGCGGACCACGGCGCCGAATCGGCCGGGCTCCGACAGGAACGGGAGGTGCGCCGACGCCTCGAAGAGAATTACTCGGGCGCCGCCGGGGGCATCGAGGGCGGTGGCGTAGCGCTCGACCAAGGCGAGCGGTGTGATCCGGTCGTGCACGCCGGCGACAAACTGGACCGGCACGTCGAGGCGAGGGGCCTGGACCTCGAGGTCGACCTCGAGCTTGTCGGGCATCAACGCGCGGAGAGAAAAGGCCGGGTCTCGCGCCTGCCGCCACAGGTCTGCCGGTCCGTATTCGGAGGTGGTGAGGTAGTCCTTCAGCCCGGACGCGACGAGGGAGCGCTGGCCGTGGCCGTGCCAGACACCGCCGAATCGGGCGAGGACGGACCGTTGGCGCAGCATGTCGACCGCGGTGTGCGGCGGCGCACCGATCCGATCGAGCGCTCGGAGGGACGCGCGGTCCCCCGCGGCCTCGGCTTGCTCCCGTGCCCACGCCGTAGAGAGCCGCTCTTGTTCACGGACGTTCACGACCTGGCCGACTCCGACGTACGAGGCAACGAGGTCGGGGCGCCGCTGGGCCAGCATCACGCCGATGACCGTCCCCCACGAATGGCCGACCACGACGGGTGGGCGCTTGAACCGGTCCGTCAAGCGGGCGGCGACCTCGATGGCGTCCTCGAGGATGGCGGCGAGCGAGAGGTCGTCCTCGCGGAGCGCGCCCCGAGACCGGCCGGTCCCGCGCTGCTCCCAGTACGCGAGCGTGTGGTCGAGCTCGAGGTCGGTGCGTCGCGCGATGGTGCGGGCGAACGGCAGCAGCGACGAGCCCGGTCCTCCGTGAATGACGAGGACGGGGACCGGTCCCCGCCCGCGAAGAGCGACGAA
>NZ_JBARYR010000425.1:0-1790 GCF_049648075.1 Rubrivirga sp.
TGGGCGCGCTTCCTCGAGGTCGACGCGTACACGTTCGAGCATTTCCCGGACCCGGAGCACGGCGAGTGGTTCGGCTACCTCGACCGCGAGGGCCGCGTCACGCACCGGTTCAAGGGCGGACCGTACAAGGGCTGCTTCCACGTGCCGCGCGCGCTCTGGCTGTGCTGGGAGCGCCTCCGCGACCTTGAGGACGCTCTCAGCCAGCCGAAGGCCGGCGCTCTTTAGCTTGTGCCCTCTCCTCCTGGACTCATGCGTCGCGCTCTGTTTCTCGCCGCCCTCTTAGTTCCTCTCACGGCGACGGCCCAGGAGTACCGTCCGGCTTACGAGCGCGACGAGCAGCAGCAGTACGAGGACATCCCAGAGCTCGTCCTGGTCTACTTCGGCCAGTCGACCTGCATTCCGTGCCAGGACCCCGCGTTCAAGTCGGACCTCGAGCGGGCCAAGGTCTTGCTCACCGAGCGGGCCGCCCTCGAGGGCAAGTCGTTCTCCGTCGTCGGGGCCGCCCTCGACTGGAGCATCGAAGACGGGATGGCATTCCTCGCGACGTCGGGCGCCTTCGATGAGATCGCGGTCGGGCGAAACTGGGGCAACACGACCGCTCGCCTCCACCTGTGGCGGCCGGATGGCCTCGAGGAACGGATGATCGCAATCCCGTCCGTCATGGTCTTCGAGCGAGCCCGGACTCCAGGGTCACCGACCGCGCTCGGCGAGCCGACCTACCGCTTCGAGGTCGCCGGCGCTGCTGCGATGGCAGACTGGGTTGCCGCTGGTGCCCCACTCGACTAAGACCGCCGTCCACAAAACACGCCCTCGAGGACGGGTCGCCCGGACGCACGAAACCCGGCCCGAGACAGATGCTCAGGCCGGGCTCGGCGGAGAGGGTGGGATTCGAACCCACGGTACCCGCAAGGGCACAACAGTTTTCGAGACTGCCCCATTCGACCACTCTGGCACCTCTCCTGGGGACGTGGAAACTACACCGGGTCAGCCCGGACTCGGCCATGAAGACTCCCGGAACGCGGGCCGACCTCGAGAACCGACAGATCGGCGCAGCCAACGATTAGGCGAGCAGAACCTCCAACACGTGGTATGACGCCACAAGTGACCCGAGGTACAAGAGTGAGATCGGCGTCGCCGAGGTCACCCGAACGATGAGCGGCGGCTGAGGCGTGAGATCGAACACGAGACAGGTCTCGACGGACAGCAAGACCTCGGGAATCACAACGTACAGCACCACGGTCCCACCCGTCGTGACGCCGACGGGCTCCCACACTCCCGAGATCGGCAGCAGCGCCCACTACCCCTCATGCACAGCCAGCGGGGCGACCTCGAGGGTCACGTACCGAGGACGTGGGCCGCCCAGGTCGGGGGCCAACTCGTACTCGGCAAAGCGGACCTTGAGGGCCGAACCGTCGGGGCGGACAACGACCAACGTCTTGCCTGGAATCGGCTGGACGCCGTTCTCAGCGTAGAGGTACCAGCCGTTCCCGGAGCCGTGGCACACCACGCGCGCCTCGCCACGTGGGCACTCGGTCTCGCCGTCTTGCGCGACACCGGCCGGGACGGCCTCGAGGACGTCGAAGGCGACGTCGACCAGGGCGCCGCGGAGCTCGCCGGGGCCGCTCGTCCCACCGTTCAGGATCACCTCGTTGCCGCGCAGCCCGAGGTCCCACGCCGTCGAGGCCGAGTCCGCCCTCGAGGTCGCGTCGCCTGCGACGACAACAGCGCCGTCCTCGAGGGAGAAAAGCGTGTACGGGCCGATACCGCCGCGCATGCCACCGGAGAACGTC
>NZ_JBARYR010000426.1:0-2715 GCF_049648075.1 Rubrivirga sp.
GTCCCGGAGTCCTCGCCGACGGCGACCGCGATGGTCGAGATGCCGACCGGCCCGCCGTCGAACTTCTCCATCAAGGCCGTCAGGATGCGGGCGTCCATGTCATCGAGTCCGGCCTCGTCCACGTCGAGGGCGTTGAGCGCGTGGTCCGCGACGGCCTGACTGACGCGTCCGTCGCCCGGTCCTGCAGCCGTCTCGACCTCGGCGAAGTCACGTGTCCGGCGGAGCAGCTTGTTCGCGATGCGCGGCGTGCCCCGGCTCCGCCGGGCGATCTCGAACGCGCCCTGGTCGTCGATGTCGACGCCCAGCAGACCGGCGCTCCTGAGCACGATCTGGTGCAGCGTGTCGACGTCGTAGTAGTCGTACCGGAAGTCGACGCCGAAGCGGGCCCTCAGCGGGGACGTTAGCAGGCCCTTGCGGGTCGTCGCGCCGATCAGGGTGAACGGCGGCAACGAGATCCGTACTGACCGCGCGCTCGGGCCGGAGTCGATCAGGATGTCGATCGCGTAGTCCTCCATCGCCGAATACAAGTACTCCTCCACAACGGGGGACAACCTGTGGATTTCGTCGATGAACAGGACGTCGCCCTCGTTCAGGTTGGTCAACAACCCGGCGATGTTGGCCGGCTTATCGAGGGCGGGACCGGACGTCGTCTTGATCTCGGCGCCCATCTCCTCGGCGATGATGTGGCTCAGCGTGGTCTTGCCGAGCCCGGGCGGGCCGGACAGGATCACGTGGTCGAGGGCCTCGCCGCGTTGCAGCGCGGCCGTCACGAACACGCGGAGGTTGTCCTTGATCTTGGGCTGGCCGATAAAGTCATCGAGGGCGCGGGGGCGCAGGGCCTTCTCAACGTCGGCCTCCTGGCCGGTCGGGGCGGTCGCGTCGCGGGGAGCGGTGTCCATGTGTCTGCTTAGTCAGTTGCCTCAAGGTACCCGGCGGGTGTGACAGGGCGCGTCACACCGTCCTCGAGGGCGCTATCGACCCGTCGAGGCGGGCTCGAACGTTCCCAGATAACGGCCGAGTAGCAACCGCCTTGGGGGTCCCCTTCGCAAGGCGTGAGCCGGTTCTGTCCAAAATCACGGTTGGGGAAGCACATCCTCATTCTCCGACCCCATGCGCCACTGCGTCCTCTGCCTTACGGCTCTCCTCATGAGCCCTCTCGCCTCAGCCCAAACCGAGTGGCCTCTCGGGGTCGTCGACGGCCCTGCCTCGGTGCCTATGGCCCGACCTGCCGAGGCGCCATCGACGGAGTCCCTCCTTCTCCGGGCGGACCTCCTTCTCGAGGCCACTCTCACCGCCGAAGACGCCGCACCCAGCGCTCTTCTTGGGGTTTCCGTCGCCCTCGACGGTGACCGGGCCGTCGTCGGCGCCACAGGTGACAGCGAAGCGGACTCGTCCGCAGGCGCGGCCTACGTCTACGACCGCGTAGACGGTGTCTGGGCGCAGACGGCCAAGTTGATCGGGAGCCGCCCCGTTGAACTCGGGTGGGTGGGCCGGTCGGTCGCGGTTGATGGGGACGTGGTCGTCGTCGGTGGCCATCGCTACAACGACTACACCGGCATCGGGTACGCGTTCGTCCTCGACGAGGATGGAGTGTGGCAGGAAGAGACGCGGTTCACAGCTCAGAGCGCACGGGAGTTCGACAACTTCGGGTTCGACGTCGCGCTAGACGGCAACACCGCAGTGATCGGAGCGCCGCTCGACGACGCAACCGGCGACCAGACGGACGACAGCGGGGCCGCGTACGTCTTTGTTCGCGAGGGCCAGTCGTGGTCAAGGACGCGTCTCACGGCCGACGACGGCGCATCGGGGGACCTGTTCGGGATCTCCGTTGACATCGACGGAGACAGGATCGTGGTCGGTGCCCAGAACACCGAGGCCAGTGACCTCTCGGGCGGCCGGGGGGCCGTCTACGTGTTCCGTCGCGACGGATCAGACTGGGCGCAGGAGTCGCGACTCGTCGCCGACGACACCCTCGGAGGCGACTTCTACGGGCGGTCCGTCGCCATCGAGGGCGACCGGGTTCTCGTGGGCGACCCCTCTGCTGACGCCACGATCGACAGCACCGGCGCAGTCTACGAGTTCGTACGAGACGGGCAGACGTGGACGCAACGGTCCAGAATCGTTGCCGACGAGGCGACCAGTTCTACCGACTCGTTCGGGACCGACGTCGCCCTCAAGGGCGACCGGGCCGTCGTCGGCGCGACCGGGGCCTCTCCCCGTGGCTTACCGACAGGGGTCGCGTACACGTTCGTGCGGACGGACGAGCGCTGGACGCAGGAAGCCACGCTCGTCCCTGAAGGGGGCCAGAGTGGCGATGCATTCGGGTTCGATGTGACCCTCGACGGTGAGCGCGTTCTCGCCGGTGCACGTGGTACAAACGGCGCCGCGGGGTTCAACACCGGGGCGGCCTACGTCTTTTTGGTCTCGTCCCCCGTCAACCTCGAGTCCAGCCTCGAGGCTCACGTCTTCCTCGACCTGTACCCGAACCCGACCTCGACGCGGGCGACGGTCCAGTGGGAACAGGTCCAGACGGGACCCGCTCGTCTCTCCTTGCACGACGTTCTGGGCCGCGAGGTCGCCGTCCTCGAGGAGGGCACGTGTGGAACTGGGACCCATTCCGCGGTGGTCCCCGTCGAGCGGCTCGCACCGGGCGTCTACGTGGTCCGCTTGGTCTCCCTCGGCGCCGTCGCGACGCGGTCGCTGACCGTCGTCCGC
>NZ_JBARYR010000427.1:0-4960 GCF_049648075.1 Rubrivirga sp.
CTTCGTCGCCGGCGTCAGCGTGCCGTTCAGGACCGTCAGCGAGATCCCGAGCGGCGTGTTCTTGTTGCCTTCCGACGACCGGACCTCGAAGGCCTGGCTCAGCACCGACTCGATGGCGCCCCGCGTCGTCGTCTTTCCAACCGACCCCGTGATGCCAACGACGTCGCAACCGACTTCGCGCACGAACGCCGACGCGCGGTCGACGAGCCACTGGACAGTGTCCTCGGCGACGACGACTTCGGCATCGACCTCGAGGTCGTGATCGACGACGACAGCGACTGCGCCCTTAGAGACGGCGTCTCGGACGAAGTCGTGCCCGTCGTGGGTCTCGCCTCGGATAGCGACGTAGGTGTCGCCGGGCTCGATCGTTCGGGTGTCGGTAGAGAAGGCCATTGCGAAAGGGATCTGGACCCAGAAAGATCGGACCGCCGAGGGCCGCTGGCATACCGCCCCGAGAGCGCAGGTAACGCGGGACGACGCCCTACGGCGATCGCCGTCCTAGAGGCGGTGTCTCCGAATGGTCCGCATCCACTGGTAACGCCGTAGGGATCACAGGTCTTCACCTCCGAGCTCATGAAACGTCGTGCTCTCATCGCGTCTGCTGCTGTCGTCCTCCTCAGTGGGGTCGCGTACTACATGCTCGTGCCGAGCTCCGACGATGTAGCGTTCGCAGCCGTCAAGCACTGCGAGTTGCTCGAGCTCCTCGCGCTAGCGGAGCAAGGTCCTATCTCTGACGACCTAGCGGAGGGCCTGCGAAACATGAGGTTTCACGTCGACGCGGCTCTCGACATCGCAAGAGCCCCCGGCGCTACCACCCGAGCCTTACGGACGGTCGACTGCGAACGGGTTCCCGAGTTTGACTGGACACCCTACGGAGGACAACCGCGCTAACCGCGACGGGCCCGCCCTCGAGATCGCTGTAGGTGGGCGTAAAAACAAGACGACCCTGTCGTTCCAACCTCGAGAACAAGCGCACAGCCTCTGTGGCTGTTCGCCATTTCTCCGTGCTTTACAGCCGCGTGAACCGCCGCGCTGAATCCCGCTCGTGACGGTCGAGAGCGAGCTGCAACAGGTCGTCCATCAACTGCTCCTGGCTCCGGCCCGTTTTCTCCCACATCACTGGATACATGCTCCGCGCTGTGAAGCCTGGAATCGTGTTGATCTCGTTGACGAAGGCGTCGCCGTCGGCCGTGACGAAGAAGTCGACGCGGGCCATTCCCTCGCAGCCGAGTGCTGCGTACGCCCGGACGGCCAATTCGTGCAACCGCGACGCCATCCCGTCCTCGAGGTCGGCCGGCACCTCCATGCGGCTGGCCTCCGGATCCTGGTACTTGGCGTCGTAGGTGTAGAACTCGGCCGTGGAGACGATCTCGCCGGGGATCGACGCTTGGGGGTTCTCGTTGCCGAGTACCGCGACCTCGATCTCGCGCCCATCGACGAATTGCTCGACCAACGCCGTCCGGTCGTACTGAAACGCTAGGGTGAGCGCGTCCTCGAGGCCGGCAGCATCTTGGACGCGGGACACACCGACCGACGAGCCGGCGTTCGCGGGCTTAACGAACAGCGGCGACCCGAGTTTTTCGGACAGTCGGTCAAACGAGAACGCATCCCGGTCGTGAGTGCGGACGACAGCGAACGGGACGCCCGGCAACCCGGCGTCGCGAAGCAGCCGCTTGGCCGTCGCCTTGTCCATGCACACGGACGAGCCGAGCACGTCCGGCCCGACGAACGGGAGCCCCAACGTCTGCAAGAACCCCTGAACGGTCCCGTCTTCCCCATTCGGCCCGTGCAGGACCGGAAACACCACGTCGAGGTCGACGCCCTCGATGCCCCGCGACGTAAACCGAGCCGGCGCCCCCGTCGCGCCCTCGAGGTCGGCGCCTTGCTCCAAGACGGACCACTGGCCGTCGCGGTCGATGTAGATCGGCGTCACACGGTGCCGGCCCTCGAGGGCGGTCCTGACGTTGCGGGCGGACAGGATCGAGACCTCGTGCTCGGGCGACTGACCGCCGTAGACGAGGCCGACGTGGAGACCGGACATGGGACGCGGGGAGACGTGGAGCGCCAAGCTACCGACCCAGACGCGGCACCGATCCGACCGCGCCGCGTAGCTTTCGGGCACCATTTCTCAACGCTCTCCAATGGCCGACAACTCCTCCGCAGGCGCCCCGATCACCATGACCGCCGACGGGCTCCAGGTCCCCGACCGCCCGTTCATCCCGTTCATCGAGGGGGACGGCATCGGCCCCGACATCTGGGCGTCGGCGTCGCGCGTCCTCGATGCGGCCGTCGAGACGGCGTACGGCGGAGACCGGCAGATCGTGTGGGAGGAGATCCTGGCGGGCGAGAAGGCCCACGGTCAGACCGGCGAGTGGCTGCCGCAGGCGACGCTCGACGCCATCGCCGACCGCCTGGTCGCCATCAAGGGGCCGCTCACGACCCCGGTCGGCGGCGGCATCCGGTCGCTCAACGTGGCGCTCCGACAGAAGCTCGACCTCTACGCGTGCGTGCGCCCCGTCCGCTACTTCACGGGCGTCCCGTCGCCGGTCAAGGAGCCAGAGAAGGTGGACATGGTCATCTTCCGCGAGAACACGGAGGACATCTACGCCGGCATCGAGTTCGAGGACGGAACCGACGACGCGGAAAAATTCAAGTCGCTCATGAAAGAGCACTTCCCGACGCGCTTCGAGAACGTCCGCTTCCCCGACTCGGCCGGGTTCGGTATCAAGCCCGTGTCGAAGGAAGGCACCGAGCGGCTGGTCCGGGCGGCCTACGACTATGCCATCGCTGAAGGCCGAGACTCCGTGACGTTGGTGCACAAGGGCAACATCATGAAGTTCACCGAGGGCGCCTTCATGGAGTGGGGCTACCAGCTCGCGGACGAGTCGTACGGGGCCGAGAAGCTCGACGGCGGCCCGTGGCGCCAGTTCACCAAGAACGGCGTCACGATCACCGTCAAGGACGTCATCGCGGACGCGTTCCTGCAGCAGATCCTGACGCGGCCGGCCGAGTACGGCGTCATCGCGACACTCAACCTCAACGGCGACTACGTGAGCGACGCTCTCGCGGCCGAGGTCGGCGGCATCGGCATCGCGCCGGGCGCCAACATCAACTACTCGACCGGCGTCGCGCTCTTCGAGGCCACGCACGGGACGGCGCCGAAGTACGCCGGCCAGGACAAGGTCAACCCGTCGAGCGTGATCCTGTCGGGCGAGATGATGCTGCGTTACATGGGTTGGACCGAGGCCGCCGACGCCATCATCAAAGCCATGGAGACGACGATCCAGCAGAAGCGCGTCACGTACGACTTCGAGCGTCAGATGGAGGGCGCCACGCTCCTGAAGTGCAGCGAGTTCGGCGACGCGCTGATCGAGAACGTGTGAGCTGCCCCGCCGCAAGACGACCAAGCCATCGCTATGACAGACCCACAACTCTCACGGGAGCTCGCCGAGCTCCGCCAACGCGTCGCAGACCTCGAGGCCGGGATCGGCATCTCCGAGCGGATTGGAGACCTCAACGGTGTCCCGGACTCGATGCTGTTTAGCGACAGCTTCCTGCGCCGAGCGTTCGCGGTCTTAGGCCACTACTTCGTCGCGTCGCTCATCGTGGCGCTCCCGTTCTACCTCTTGATCTTCCTTGGGGCCGCCCTCTTCGGCACGGCCTTGTAGCCGTGATCCGTCGCGACCTCGTCCGGCTCCTCGCGCCCGGAGCCGGGCTCGTCGGCGCAGGCCCAGCCGTCGCGCTCGCGTCCTCGAGGACACCGACCTCGAGGACGACGCGGAAACCCCGCTGAGGGGCGGCTGAGGCTCGCGCGGATCCTTCCCCACCTCGACTACGACGTGATGCGGGCCGACCCGAAGGTGCTCTGCGGGTTCAGCGACGTGACGTCCTCGTTGCTCGCCGTCTACGCCCAGGCTGACCTCGCCGCGGTCCGAACGGCATCTCAACTTCTCGGCGTTCACGACCGCGCAGTTTCAGTCGGTCGTGATGGGTGGCGTCACGGCCACGCTGTCGAACCCGCCCGCCCTCGAGGAGATCGTCCGATACCACGTCGAGCCGCTCCGCGTGCCGGCGTTCATGGGCGCCTCGATCGGCCACACGACACAAAAGCTGACCGTACCGATCGGCGTCGAGGCCGAGATGGACGCCAACGGGGGGAACGATCCGTCTCCTCGAACCGGCCGTTCTCTAGTTTCTGACCCGGCCGCAACACCGCCCCGTTACTCGTGAGCGGTAGGCGTCGGCACAGGAGTAGCTCACACCCTGCCTCATGCGCATCCTCACCCTCCTCGTCGCTCTCTCGGCCCCGCTTTCGGCCCAGACGTTCGTGTCGTTCCATGGCGGCGGCGCCGACTTCGATCTCTCGGGCGTCGGCCAGACGGCCGTCTTCGAGGCCCGCATGGGGGTGTTCGTCAACCGATACGTCTCCGTCGAGGGCGGGCTCGGGATATCCGACGTCCCGGAGCAGTTCGGCGACGTGTTCTACGCCCTGCCCAGCGTCGAGGTGCAACTCGGCGTCCCCATCATGGACAGCGTCCGGCCCTACGTCGGGATGGGAATCGGAGCCTTCGTCCCGCTCAGCGACCCCGTCCCGGGCCGACGTGAGGTCGAGGCTCCCCGGTTCGAGCTCGACTACGATCCGCCCACGCAGACCACGATCAACCTCGGCCTCGGCCTCGATGCCGGAATCGCGCCCGACCTCTTCGCTCGTGTGTCCGGGCGGCTTCGAGGGACCGTGGGTGATGGGCCAGACTTTTTCACGGGCACGTTCACCGAGGTGACCGTCGGGGTCGGCGTCCGCCTCTAGCCAACCAGCTTCCGCAGCGCCAGGACCGACCCGAGGTGCAGCCCTTCGTGGTACAGGTTGAACCGGTCCGCGTCGTGGACGGACTCGAGGACGACGCCCGGCGTCGTCGTGTACGACCGGAACGCTTCAAACCGACCGGCCTCGAGGTCGGCG
>NZ_JBARYR010000428.1:0-2015 GCF_049648075.1 Rubrivirga sp.
CATGGGCTGGACCGAGGCTGCCGACGCGATCATCAAGGCGATGGAGACGACCATTCAGCAGAAGCGTGTCACGTATGACTTCGAGCGCCAAATGGAGGACGCCACGCTCCTCAAGTGCAGCGAGTTCGGCGACGCGCTGATCGAAAACATGTAGAGGGCTCGACCTCGAGGGCGCGTCTGCTGCGTCCTCGAGGCCGGCACCACCGTCTGTGATGCATCGACGCCGCTTCCTCGAGTCCGCCGCCGCGGGGCTCGCCCTCGCGGCCCTCTCCCCGCTCGCGCTCGCGTCGACCTCGAGGGTGACGCGGCCGGCCCGCCTCCGACCCGGCGACACCGTCGGGCTGGTCAGCCCAGCTGGCATCACGTATTCCCGGGACGACCTCGAGGTCGCGCGAGCCACGTTCGCCGCGCTCGGCCTCGAGGTCGTGTTCGGAGACCACGTGCTGGCTCGAGACGGCTACCTCGCCGGGACGGACCAAGAGCGAGCCGGTGACGTGACGGCCATGTTCGCCGACACCGAAGTCGACGCCCTCATCGCGCTCCGGGGCGGCTGGGGGTGCGCGCGCATCCTGCCCCACCTCGACTACGACGTGATTCGCGCCAACCCGAAGGTGCTGTGCGGATTCAGCGACGTGGCGTCCCTCCTGCTCGGGGTCTACGCCCAGACCGACCTCGCCACGTTCCACGGGCCGAACGGAATCTCGAACTTCTCGACGTTCACGACGGAGCACTTCCGGTCGGTCGTGATGAGCGCGGATCGCGCCATTCTCGCAAACCCGGAGTCGAGTGAGGACGCCCTTGTCCCGAGACAGCAACGGACCCTCACGATCCGCGGTGGGCACGCTCGAGGGCGATTGGTCGGCGGCAACCTGACCGTTCTGTCCGCGATGGCCGGGACACCCTACATACCCGACACGGCCGGTCACGTCCTGTTCGTCGAGGACGTCGGCGAGGCCATCTACCGGATCGACCGGATGCTGACGCAGCTTGGTCAGGCGGGCGTCCTCGAGGGCGTGGCCGGGTTCGTGTTCGGCGTGTGCCGGAACTGCACGTCGGACTCGGGCGGAATCGCCGGCTTCACGCTCGAGGAGGTCGTTCGTCATCACGTCGAGCCGCTCGGCGTGCCCGCGTATATGGGCGCCTCGATCGGGCACACGACCCAAAAGCTGACGGTCCCGATCGGCATCGAGGCCGAGTTGGATGCCGACGCAGGAACGATCCGTCTTCTCGAATCGGCCGTTCTCTAGTTTCTGACCCGGCCGCAACACCGTTCCGTTACTCGTGAGCGGTAGGCGTCGGCACAGGAGTAGCTCACACACTGCCTCATGCGCGTCCTCGCCCTTCTCGTCGCTCTCTCCGCCCCGCTCTCGGCTCAGACATTTGTGTCGTTTCACGGCGGCGCCGCCGACTTCGACTTGTCAGGCGTCGGCCAGACGGCCGTCCTCGAGGCCCGCCTCGGGGTGTTCGTCAACCGATACGTTTCCATCGAGGGCGGACTCGGGATATCCGATGTCCCGGAGCAGTTCGGCGACGTGTTCTACGCCCTGCCGAGCATCGAGGTGCAACTCGGCGTCCCGATCATGGACAGCGTCCGGCCCTACGTCGGGATGGGAGTCGGAGCCTTCGTTCCGCTCAGCGATCCCGTCCCGGGCCGGCGTGAGGTCGAGGCTCCGCGGTTCGAGATCGACTACGACCCTCCGACGCAGACCACAATCAACCTCGGCCTCGGCCTCGATGCGGGAGTGGCTCAGGACCTCTTCGTCCGCGTGTCGGGGCGCCTGCGTGGGACCGTTGGTGACGGACCAGACTTTTTCACAGGCACCTTCGCGGAGGCGACCGTCGGGGTCGGCGTCCGGCTCTAGCCGACGAGCTTCCGCAGCGCCAGGATCGACCCGAGGTGCAGCCCTTCGTGGTACAGGTTGAACCGGTCCGCGTCGTGGACGGACTCGAGGACGACGCCCGGCGTCGTCGTGTACGACCGGAACGCTTCAAACCGACCGGCCTCGAGGTCGGCG
>NZ_JBARYR010000429.1:0-7288 GCF_049648075.1 Rubrivirga sp.
CAGCGGCAGGGTCGGCCTCGAGGCCGGCCCCCGACCCATCGTCGGGCGCGTGTGCATGGACATGACGATGGTCGCCCTCGAGGACGGCGACGCCGTCGAGGTCGGCGACGAGGCCGTCGTGTTCGGCATCGGAGGGCCGAGCGCTGAAGAGCAGGCTGGCGCCGCCGGCACGATCTCCTACGAACTGACGTGCGGCTTGACCGCGCGCGTCCCGCGGGTCTGGCACGGCCTCGAGGACGGCTAGGACCAGACGCGTCCTCGAGTCGACGACTGGATCGGCAGGTCCCTCGTCCTTGCTCACTGTCCCGCCCTCGAGGACGAGTAGGGCACGCCAGAGAACCCGAGCGCCCCATCCGTGTATAGCCTAAATCGAGGCCGACTTAGCGCCTCTGCACTTCGCCCACACGCCCTGCCCAATGGCCACCTCCACGCCCCAAGAGATCACCATCCTCGTCGTTGATGATGAGGAGGACGTCGTCGAGATCATCTCCCACTTCCTCCGTGAGGAGGGCTACAACGTGCAGACCGCCCACGACGCCGACGAGGCGCTCTCGAAGGCCGGTCCCGACATCGACGCCATCCTGCTCGACGTCATGCTCCCGGGCATGAGCGGGTTCGACATCGCGAAGAAGCTCCGCGGCCGGGTCGAGACGGAGAAGATCCCGATCATCATGATGACGGCCAAGACCGAGGAGCAGGACCAACTCCAGGGTCTCGAGAACGCCGACCAGTACCTGACCAAGCCGGTCAGCCCCCAGGTCGTTCTCGCCAACATCCGCGCCGTGCTGCGCCGGACCGGCACCGAGGAGAGCAAGACGCTGTCCGTCGCCGGCCTGACGATCTACGAGGACGAGTACCGCGCCACCCTCGAGGGCGACGACTTGGGCCTGACGCTGACGGAGTTCGAGCTGTTGCGCTACCTCGTCCGCCACCCCCGCAAGGCGTTCACCCGCCAGCAGCTCTTGGAGACGATCTGGAAGGACGCCATGATGGTGACCGAGCGGACCGTCGACGCGCACATCAAGAACCTGCGCGAGAAGCTCGGCGACTTCGCCCGTCACATCCAGACGGTCCGCGGCGTCGGCTACCGCTTCGTCGAAGAGGCAGAGGCCGAAGCGTAGGTGTTCGGGGTTAGGGATTGGGGATCGGTCTGACCTCCCCAATCCCCAGACCCCAACCCCCAACACCTAGAATGCGCTGGCGCGACGTCCGTCAACTGCTGTATCCCCGTCGGGCTTCGACCCAGACGTGGATGATGCTCACGTTCGCCTTGTTCGTGGGCTTGGCCGTCGTTGGCGTCGGCTTGTACTCGTTTCTGATCCTGCAAGGGCAGGTCGAGGACGCCGCGCGCGAGACCTTGCGCGAGCAAGCCAGCCGGTTCGCGGTCCAACTCGAGGCCGAGCCCGACCGGGCGGATCTCCTCGAACTCGGGCGCCAGATCGCGACGCTGACCAGCGTCGACGTGACCATCGCGACGCGTGACGAGGTGCTGGGCGACTTCGGCCCCTCCGTCGACGATGCGTCGTCCTCGAGGACGGAACCGTTCTTCGAGCAGAGAGAGGTCCAAGAGGCGCTTCAGGCGTCCGACAACGTCGGCTACTCCGAGCGTCCAGGGCCGGACGGGACGCGGCTCTACGTTGCGTTGCTCAGGCCGCAGACGGGGCTGATGGTGCGGATCGGAGAGCCGGTGCCGAGGTTGCTCCAGGCCATCGAGTCGCTGCAGGCGGCGCTCGCGGTCGGGATGGCGCTCGCGTTGCTGACGGCCATCTTCGGCGCCTGGATCGCGGCCCGACAGGTGACGCGACCGCTTCGGGCGATCACGAGGAGCGCCCAGAAGATCAACGAGGGCGACCTCGAGGGCCGGATCGTCGTTAAGACGCGGGCGAGCGAGTTCCAGGACTTGGCCCGGAGCCTGAACCACATGGCCGGGCGCTTCCGGTCCGATATCCAAGAGCTCCAGCGGATGCAGCGCGTCCAGAACGAGTTCATCGGCAACGTCTCTCACGAGGTCAAGAACCCGATCTTCGCCGTCTTCGGCTACCTCGAGGCGCTCGGGTCCGACTCGCTCTCGACCGATCAGCGAAAGCGGTACGCAGGGAAGGGGCTCGCCAACTTGCAGCGGTTGAACCGTTTGTTCTCGGACCTGATCGAGATCGCCAAGCTCGAGTACCGCGAAGACCTGGTCCGCCCGACATCGTTCAGCGCCCAGAGCCTGATCGAGGAAGTCGGCGAGATGCTCGACCCGAAGGCCGAGGCCAAGGGGCTCGAGCTGAGCTACGACAACGACGCCCTCGAGGTATTCGCCGACCGCAACCGGATCCGCCAGGTGTTGGTCAACCTGATCGACAACGCCATCGCGTACTCCGACGAGGGCTCGGTCCGGTGCCGGATGCGACGTCACCTCGACAAGGCCCGCATCGAGGTCGTGGACACGGGGCGCGGCATTCCACAAGACCACGTCGACCGCATCTTCGACCGGTTCTACCGCGTGGACACGGCGCGGTCGAGGAAGGAAGGAGGGACCGGACTCGGGCTCGCCATCGTCAAGCAGATCCTGGAGGCGCACGGCGAGACGATCCACGTCGAGAGCACGAAGGGCCGCGGGACCAGATTCTGGTTCGAGCTCCCGCTCGCGGACTCCGTCGCGAGCGGTGACGGCGCCGTGGTCGAGGCCACCACTGTAAGCTAGAGGGAACACCACAAAAGGAGTCCGGTTGGCCAGAACCCCCCTGTTTGGAATGGACGATCTGTACGCACTTGTCTACGTCTCGGACGCCATCGTCCCGTTTTCCGACGCCGACCTCGAGGTCTTGCTCGAGTCGAGCCGCACCTACAACGACAGCGTCGGCGTGACCGGATTTCTCGCGTACGACCGGCCGTGGGATGGCGAGGGACCGGGGACGTTCGTGCAGCGACTGGAAGGTCCGCGCGACGCCGTCCTCGACGTGTACGAGACCCGCGTGCTTCCGTCCTCGAGGCACGACAACGTCGAGGTCAAGCTCCAAGGACCGATCGGGCAGCGAGAGTTCGCCGACTGGACGATGGCCTTCGAGCTGGGGAGACAGCGCAAGACCGATGACCCGGTGGGCCGCATCCCGCGCGGGCTTTGACGACGCTCGGGGGCGATCCGCCCTCGTCGCTAAAGAACTTGGGACCTGAGAGCGACCGACTGCTCGCTGAGATCGGGGTCACGACGGCTGACGAGGTCCGAGAGTTGGGAGCGCCGATGCTGTACGTGATGCTCAAGCACCGGCACGGCAAGCACGTCAACCGGATCTGGCTGTGGGCGCTCGCGGGCGCGCTCCAGGACCGACACTGGAACAGCTTGTCCGGCGCCGAGAAGGCCCAGCTCGACGCCGCAACGGAAGACGACCTCGAGGTCGGAGGAGGCTAAGCGAGCCGGGACAACGCCATCTCCGCGATCTCGTCGCCGATGGCGAGCGACGCCGTCGCGGCCGGGCTCGGCGCGTTGACGACGTGGACGCACCGCGCGGTCTCGGCGATCACAAAGTCGTCGGCCAGGGTCCCGTCTGGGAAAAGAGCTTGGGCTCGAACGCCGGACGGCCCGCGCTCCAGGTCCTCGAGGGCGAGGTCCGGGACCAGGCGCCGCGCTGCTCGCCAGAATGCTTTCAGGCTGAGCGACCGGCCCAACTCGCCCAGGCCCATCTTGAGATGCCGGGTCGCGAGCTTCCGAAAGCCCCTCGAGGACGCGACCTCGAGGACGTCTCGGGCGCGCACGTCGCGGAGCCGATAGCCGTCTCTCGCGAAGGCGAGCGCGGCGCTCGGTCCGGCGTCGACGGTTCCGTCCACACGCCGCGTCAGGTGGACGCCCAAAAACGGGAACGCCGGGTCGGGGACCGGATAGATCAGGCCGCGCACCAGGTCTCGAGCGTGGGGTCGCAGGTCGGCGTACTCGCCGCGGAACGGGACGAGTTGGACGCCGGGCTCGGCGCCGAACATCCGGGCGACGCGGTCGGCCCACAACCCCGCGCACGTGACCGCGACGCCGACCTCGAGGTCGCCACCGGTCGTTTCGATGACGACGTTCTTTGGAGACTCGCGCCCGCCCGTCACGGCCGTTGCGGTCGAGAGCGTTCCGCCGTCCTCGACGAAGCGTTCGGCCATCCGCTCAGCGACGGCTTGGAAGTCGGCGACGCCGGTCGCGGGGACCCACAGGCCGGCGACGGCTCTCACGTGCGGCTCGTGCTTTGCTACACCGGCGCGGTCCACGACCTCGAGGTCGACGCCGTTGGTGCGGGCTCGTTGGGCGAGGGCGAGGAGGGCGGGGCGCTCGTCGTCGGTGACGGCGACGATGGTCTTGCCTGACCGAACCCACGGGAGCCCCTCGTCGGTGCAGAACTGCTCCATGCGGGCCTTGCCGGCCCGGCACAAGACGGCCTTGCGGCTGCCGGGGCGGTAGTACACGCCAGCATGGAGCACGCTGGAGTTGCGGCCGCTCTGGTGCCGCGCGACGCCGTCCTCCTTCTCGAGGACGACGACCTCGAGGTCGGGCCGGGCCGTGAGAACCGCGCGGGCAACGGCGAGGCCGACCAAGCCTCCGCCGATGACGGCGACGTCAGCGGAGCGCATGGCGGAAGAACTGTGTCTCGGCCTCGAGGGCGGTCCAGGAACGCGTCGACCTCGAGGACGACGTCACCGAACCAGGACGACGCGGGTCGTGCCGCTCGCCGTCTCCCCGCGCAGGCGCACGATGTAGGTGCCGGCCGGAAGGTCGCGAGCGTCGATGCGGACATCTTGCCACGTGTCGGCGGTCGCGGTCCCCTCGAACAGGACGGCGACGCGGCGGCCGGTCAAGTCGTAGAGCTCGACCGAGGCCTGCTGCGTGCTCGTGACACGGAAGCGCGTGCTCGCGACGCCGTCGAACGGGTTCGGGCGGACGGCCTCGAACTCGGCGTCCTCGACGTCGGGGAGGATGGTCGCGGGCATGCCCACCGGTCGAAGCATCGGCCCGACGATGTCGCACTCGAACGGGGAGCCGGCCTCGTGGAGAGCGCCGGACCGGTACCAAAAAACGGTGTCCTCACCCAAGATGGCTTCTCCGTCGACGAACGGCTCGTACGCGAAGGCACAGCCCGTGTTGACCGTCAAGCCGTCGTCGATCTCGTCGAGCTTGTAGCGGAGGACGAGGGCGTCCACCTTCGAGAACTCGTCGGCCATGAGGCGTCTGTCCTCCTCGCTCGGTACGATCTCGTAGCCGAAGCCGGTCTCCTCGTCGGTCACGCTCCAGTAGGTTTGGTCCGTTACGCCGCCCAAGACGCGGGCGAGCTCGGCCTCGAGGACGGACTCGCTCGATGCTGTGATCTCCTCGAAGATGTCGTTCTGGGGCGTCCCCTCGAGGTCGAAGTCGAACCGCCAGTACGCGTGGTGACGGTGGCCCGTCTCGGTGCACAGCGCCTCGGCGGCGGCGAACGAGAACTCGGGCCAGACGCGGCCGTCCGTGTAGAAGTGCCACTTCATGCGGTAGCGGTACCAGCCGGCGCGGGCGTGCCCTGTGAGCACCAGCTCCGTCCCATAGTCCTCGATGGCGATCCCGACAAAGTTGCCGACGTCGCCTCCGGCGCCCGTCGGGGGGAGGTCCGCGTTCGCCTCGCAGGCGGTCTGGACCGCGCCCGGCGCCGAGATGGCGATGCCGGACCGGTTGCCGTCCGTGTTCGTGCCGCAGTCGGTGGCCAAGACGGCGCCGTCGCCGAGCTCCGTCGTCGCCTCGCGGTCCTGCCAGTCGCGGAAGCAGCCGCAGCCGCCCTCGTCGTACTCGACGTTGAGGACGGGCACGCCCGCCCGCTCGAACACCTTTCGGCCCCGGAACGTCGCGTTGCGGATCTCGAGCCCGCTGCTGTTGATCGTCGTCCGGTTGGTGGGGCGGTACACGTCGAACTCCCAGATGGGGTTATCGGCGGGCCACGCGATGTGCGCGTTGGCCTCGGTGGGTGAGGGCGGGCCGTCTTGGTAGGTCCCGTTCGTGGTGCAATTCGCGTCGGAGACGTCGACCTGAGCCGACGCCACGGTCGCGACAGCGACGAAGAGAAGGAGTGCGCGCATGGCTACTGGAAGCGCGACTGCTGGCGGGCAGCCGGGTGGGCGAGGTTGCTGTCGGCCTGCGGGTCGGCGTCGGCCTCGAGGACGCGGATCTCGCGCAGGTCGACGACGACGTAGCGGATCCGCTGGCGGTCGCCGTCGTCGAGGGTTTGCCACACGTCGAGGGTGACGCAGCGTCCGCCGGGGCCGCAGGCGTGGCCCTGCTCGCGGACGAGCGGGAAGCCGCCGTCGATGGTGACCTCGCCGCGGGCGTCCTCGATGAGCGCCGCGATCTCGGGGTGCGAGGCGATGGCCTCGCGTGACGCCCTCATTTCGGACGGCGTGGGGCCGACGACGCTCGTAGAGCGGACGGCCCGTGTCAGAACGCGCCCGTCTCCGTCGGTGACGGTGTGGACGTAGCGGCCGGCCGAGGGCTCGTAGACCAACGTGGTCGTGGCTGAGATGCGGGCGCCGTCGTCGCCCTTGACGGAGTCCGTGACGGCGAACAGCGTCCTCGAGGACGACGGGCTGAGCCGGGCCTCTTGGGCGGAGACCAGGCCGGAGGTCAGAATCCCCGCGAGCACCGCGGCGGACAATCGGAGAGCAGTCATAGGCGCAGGGGGGCGACGCCGCAACGTACGAGCGTCCTCGATCCCATCCAATTATCACGCCAAGACGTCCACGAACCGAAATCGCTGTGTGGATCGGTACGTCGGGTCTCGGGGCGGGGAGCCTCGCACGGGCTCCCGCGTACCTTCCGGACACGTGCTAGCCGGCTCGATTGCATGAAGCGAGTCTGGCGTTCCTTCCCTTCGCTACCGATCGCAGATGGCCTCCGACGACCGCCCCGATTCCGCCCGGCCCCGGTTTACCACTCGCACGCTCCTGACCCCCCAGGACGACCCTGGTGACGGCGCCGCGAGCCCGGCGCCCGAGCCCTCGTTCGGGACCGGCGCGACCGACGACGACGCGGCGCTGGACGCGATCGTAGAGGGCGCCCGGCAGGAAGACGATGTCGCCGCGGAGGAGACGTTCGTCTGGGCCGCGCCGCCCGTCCCCGAGCCGACGCCCAACCTGGACGACGACGTGTTCGAGCTCGCCTCCGACCTCGATGACGACGTCGCCCTCGAGGCGACGGAGGAGCCGGCCGCAGAGCAAGGAGCGGACGAGGCCGAGAGCCGCATCAAGGGGATGCTGGACGCCGTCGCCGCGCCCGTCGTCGGCGCCATCGCCGACGTGATCGAGCCCGAGC
>NZ_JBARYR010000430.1:0-13997 GCF_049648075.1 Rubrivirga sp.
TTGCCGTGGAACCAGTCGACGTTGATGTCGGAAAACGCCGTGGGCCATGTTTGGCGACGTTGGTCGAGGAGTTTTCGCAAGTCCCACTCCGTCACGATCGCGCCCGTGGCCTGGTCGATCTCGATCACCTGGTCCTCGACCGTCGCCGCGTTCTGGAGCTCGGCCGTCAAGACGAACGTCCCCCTCGAGGTCTCCTTAACGTTGTGGTGGAACCCGTAGCCGGGCATCGTCCACGACCGCACCACGCGACCAAGCATCGTGACCTCGTAGATCTTGTCGGTGCTGTTGCTCCCGAAGTAAAGGTTGCCGTTCGCCAGCCGCTCCACGCCGTTGTCGAAGAACAGGTTGCCCAGCTCGGGATGACCTCGGAAATCGAGCGCCCACCGGATGTCGCCTTCGGCGTCGAAGGCGAAGGGCCGCTGCGGCGTGATGTCGCTGTTGTGGCCGAAGTAGCTCACCAGCGTCACCCCGGGCACGGCCTCAGCCGTCGCGACCTCGAGGTCGATCTCGGGAAAGTCAGACGAGAGGGCCTGTCCGGTCACCTGCTGCTCTCGCGTCTCGAGCAGTTCCCCTCCCGTTCCAAACAGCTCCAGCCGCACGGTCGTCGCACGCCCGGGGTAAAGCCCCAACACGGGAATCGTGGACGCGCCCTCGAGGTCGTCGAACCGATGCGTGATGTCTGGGCCTCCGTCGCCAACGACGGTGATCTGCGCCGAGACGGTCCGGCTCGTCGTCATCTGGATTTCAGCGCCGAGGGGCGCCGCGCCGGACGGGTTGACCGCCAACTGAAACGACGTGATCAGCTCACTACCCGCCGGCGGGTCGACCTCGATGGGCGACTGGTCGCACGCGGCGACACTCACTAGAGCGGCGAAGAGGAGGATCGACCTCGAGGACGGACGGAGCATGGTCCAAAGGGTATGCGAGCCTGAACGATACGACCGGCCTCGCTCGCCCTCGAGGTCGCGGTACCCCTCGAGGGCGAACGCCACTTCGAGACGAACGCGGGCATGGCACGCCGTCTGCCTACGGTTGGCAGGGACGTCCCGGATCACGTGTGGGGGCACGGCACGCCGCGCCCGCCAGCCGACCTCGAGGACGGACCGGGCCACTCGCCCTCGAGGGCGGACCAAGCTGCTCGTCCTCGAGGACGAACGCAAACGCCCCGACTACCGAAGCAGCCGGGGCGTGGGTCGTCGGCCTCGAGGACGTTACCCCAAGCGGCGGTTGATCTCGGCCAGCGTGTCGTCGTCGGCCGCGGCCGGTGAGGCCGGTGCGCCCAAGATGTCGCCGTCGCCGGACGACAGGCCGCGGTCGAGCGCGTCCTGCGTCGCCTGCAGCGCCTCGAGCTCCTGGCGGCTTCCCACGACGGTGTCGCGGTACTTCCGCAGGCCCGTGCCCGCTGGGACGAGGTGCCCGATGATCACGTTCTCCTTGAGACCGAGCAGGTTGTCCGACTTGGCCGCGATCGCAGCTTCGGTCAACACCTTGGTCGTCTCCTGGAACGAGGCCGCCGAGATAAACGAGTTCGTCTTGAGAGCGGCCTGGGTGATGCCCAGAAGGACCGGCTCGGCGACAGCGAGCTGCGCCTCACGGACCTCGATCTCCGGCTTGTCCTCCCGCTTCAGCGACGAGTTGGCGTCGCGAAGCTGGCGGCGGTTGATCGACTGCCCGATCTCCAACTCGGACTCGCTCGCATCGACGACCACGAAGGTGTCGTAGAGCGCGTCGTTGGTCTGCTCGAGCTTGATCCGGTCGACCAGGTTCTCTTCCAAGAACGGCGTGTCGCCCGGGTCCGTGATCCGAACCTTCTGCATCATCTGGCGGACCACCACCTCGATGTGCTTGTCGTTGATGCCCACGCCCTGCAAGCGGTAGACCTCCTGCACCTCGTTGACGAGGTACTCCTGGACCGCCGTTGGCCCGAGAATGGACAAAATGTCCTGCGGCGAGATCTGGCCGTCGGAGAGCGCTTCGCCCGCACGGACGAAGTCGTTCTCGTGGACGAGCAAGTGCTTCGAGAGCGAGACGAGGTAGGTCTTCTCTGTCGCGCCGTCCTTCGAGGTCACGATGACTTCTTGGGAGCCGCGCTTACGGCCGCCGAACGACACGACGCCGTCGATCTCCGTCACGACCGCCGGGTCGGAGGGCTGACGAGCCTCGAACAGCTCGATGACGCGCGGCAGACCACCCGTAATGTCACGGGTACCGGCCGACTGACGCGGGAGCTTGGCGAGAATGGTACCCGCCGTGATCTCGTCGCCGTTGTTGACCTGGAGGCGCGCACGGACGGGCATCGTGTACTCACGTCCGCCCTCGACGACGAGGGACGGCGTCAGCGCACGCTCTCGCGTCTCGGTGATGACCTTCTCACGGAAGCCGGTCTGCTCGTCCGACTCCTCGCGGTAGGTCGTGCCCTCGATGACGTCTTTGAACCGGAGCGTACCTGCGGTCTCAGAGATGATGACCGAGTTGTACGGGTCCCAGGTCGCGACCACGTCTCCCTTCTCGACCACTTGGCCCTCCGTCACCATGACGTCGGCGCCGTACGGGATCGTGTAGGAGATGCGCTGCTTGCCATCCGCATCGAGGACGCGGACTTCGCCGGAGCGACCGAGCGCGACGTTCTTGCTCTCGCTCGTCTCGACCGTCCGAAGGTTCTCGAACGCGATCTTGCCGCCGAACTTCGTCTCGATCGTCGACTCGGCCGCGATGCGGCTGGCCGTACCACCGATGTGGAAGGTCCGGAGCGTGAGCTGCGTACCGGGCTCGCCGATGGACTGCGCCGCGATGACGCCCACGGCCTCGCCCTCTTGGACCATGCGGCCGTTCGCTAGGTCACGTCCGTAGCACAGCGTGCAAACGCCGCGCGTGGCCTCACAGGCCAACACCGACCGGATCTCGACGGTCTCGATCGAGGTCTCCGCGATGCGGTCCGCGATCTCGTCCGTGATCATGTCGTCCCGGCGGAGGAGGACCTCCTCGGTCTCCGGGTCGCGCACGTCGTGGACCGACACGCGGCCGACGATGCGGTCGCGGAGCGACTCGACGATGTCCTCGTTGTCCTTGAGCGCCTCCATGCGGACGCCTCGCAACGTGCCACAGTCAGACGACTGGATCGAGATGTCTTGGGACACGTCGACCAGGCGACGGGTCAGGTAACCGGCGTCGGCCGTCTTGAGCGCCGTATCGGCCAGGCCCTTACGAGCACCGTGGGTCGAGATGAAGTACTCGGCCACCGACAGGCCCTCCTTGAAGTTGGACTTGATCGGGTTCTCGATGATCGAGCCTGCCGAGCCCGCCGCCGACTTCTGCGGCTTGGCCATGAGACCACGCATGCCGCCGAGCTGACGGATCTGCTCACGCGAACCACGAGCACCGGAGTCAGCCATCATGTAGATGGCGTTGAACCCGTCCTGGTCCTCTTTGAGCGCGTCGTACAGGACGGTCGCGATCTCGTTGTTCGTCGACGTCCAGACGTCGATGACCTGGTTGTAGCGCTCGGCCTCGGTGATGAAGCCCATCTCGTAGTTCGAGCGGATGTCATCGACCCGGTCCTCGGCCTCCTTCAAGAGCGTCGTCTTCGCCTCCGGCACCACGATGTCGGAGAGCGAGAAGCTTAGCCCGCCCAACATGGCCTGGCCGAAGCCGAGATCCTTGACGCGATCCAAGAAGGTCGCCGTCTTCGGGAAGTCCGTCGCCTTGAAAACGCCCGCGATAATGCCGCGGAGGTTCTTCTTGGTCAGGACCTGGTTGATGTACCCGACGCCGTCCGGGACGATGTCGTTGAAGAGCGCTCGGCCGATCGTCGTGTCGATGATCTCACCGGCCTTGCCCTCGCCCTCGAACTCGTCCTCGTTGAGACGGAGCTTGATGCCCGCGTGCAACGCGACGACGTTCTGGTCGAACGCCTGGCGCACCTCGCGCGTGGTCGAGAACAACATGCCCTCGCCCTTCTCGCCCTTGCGGAACTTGGTCATGTAGTACATGCCCAAGACCATGTCCTGCGACGGGACGGCCACCGGCCCACCGTGCGCCGGGCTCATGATGTTGTGCGACGCCAGCATCAGGATGCTCGCCTCGAGGACGGCGTCGTGCGACAGCGGCACGTGGACGGCCATCTGGTCGCCGTCGAAGTCGGCGTTGAACGCCGTCGTGACCAACGGGTGCAGGCGGATCGCCTTGCCCTCGATGAGCACCGGCTGGAACGCCTGGATGCCCAGACGGTGCAGCGTCGGTGCGCGGTTGAGCATCACGGGATGCCCGTCGATCACCTTCTCCAGGATGTCAAACACGTCAGCCGTCCGGCGGTCGACCACCTTCTTGGCGGACTTGACCGTCTTGACAATGCCGCGCTCGATCAACTTGCGGATGATGAACGGCTTGAACAGCTCGACCGCCATCTGCTTGGGCAGACCGCACTCGTGGAGCTTGAGCTCCGGGCCGACCACGATGACCGAACGGCCCGAGTAGTCGACGCGCTTGCCGAGCAGGTTCTGGCGGAACCGGCCCTGCTTGCCCTTGAGCATGTCGCTCAGCGACTTCAGCGCGCGGTTGCTGTCGCTACGGACGGCGTTTGCCTTGCGGGAGTTGTCGAACAGCGAGTCGACGGCCTCCTGCAACATCCGCTTCTCGTTGCGGAGAATGACCTCTGGCGCCTTGATGTCGATCAGGCGCTTGAGGCGGTTGTTGCGGATGATGACACGCCGGTAGAGGTCGTTGAGGTCACTCGTCGCGAACCGTCCGCCCTCCAGGGGGACGAGGGGACGCAGTTCCGGCGGGATCACCGGGACGACCTTCATGACCATCCACTCCGGGTTGTTCTCCATCTTGGCGTTCGCCCCACGGAACGCCTCGACGATGCCCAGCCGCTTGAGCGACTCGGCCTTACGCGCCTGGCTCGTCTCGGTCCGGGCCTGGAAGCGGAGCTCCACGGCCTGCGAATCGAGGTCGAGACGCTTGAGCAGCTCCTCGACAGCCTCGCCACCGATCATGGCGACGAACTTCTCCGGGTCGTCGTCGGCCAGACGGTTGTTGTCCTCGCGAATCTGGTAGAGGACGTCGAAGTACTCGTTCTCGGTCAGGAGCTGGCCCTTCTCGATGCCGAGGTTGACCGCCCCACCGGGGTTCACGACGACGTAGGCCTCGTAGTAGATGACCTTGTCGAGGTCCTTGGACTTCATGCCCAGGAGCGCGCCGATCTTGTTCGGCAGGCTCTTGAAGTACCAAATGTGAACGACCGGTACGGACAACGTGATGTGCCCGAACCGCTCACGGCGGACCGATTTCTGGGTCACCTCGACGCCACAGCGGTCGCAGATGATGCCCTTGTAGCGGATCCGCTTGTACTTGCCGCAGTGGCACTCCCAGTCCTTGACAGGACCGAAGATCTTCTCGCAGAAAAGGCCGTCCTTCTCCGGCTTGAACGAGCGGTAGTTGATCGTTTCCGGCTTGAGAACCTCGCCGAACGACCGCTCCAGAATCGTCTCCGGCGACGACAGGCTAACGGTAATCGAGTTGTAGTACTTCTTCGGGGCCGGCTGAGCCGGCTGGATGCCGAATGCCATATCTGGGGGTTTTAAGATTAGGGGTTAGGGGTCGGGGATCTGTCGGGCGCGTCCTCGCGGTCGATGGTCCGACCTCGAGGACGCAGCCCCCAATCCCTAATCGATCTTGACTTCGAGGCCGAGTCCCTGCATCTCGCGGAGCAAGACGTTGAACGACTCGGGGATGCCGGGCTCGGGGATGTTGTCGCCCTTGACGATGGCTTCGTAGGCCTTCGAGCGGCCCTGGACATCGTCAGACTTGACGGTCAAGAGCTCGCGCAGGACGTTGGAAGCGCCGTAGGCGTAGAGCGCCCAGACTTCCATCTCGCCGAAGCGCTGGCCACCGAACTGCGCCTTGCCACCGAGCGGCTGCTGGGTGATGAGCGAGTAGGGGCCGATGGAACGGGCGTGGAGCTTGTCGTCGACTAGGTGGGACAGCTTGAGCATGTAGATCTGCCCGACCGTCGTCTTCTGGTCGAAGGCCTCACCGGTCTGACCGTCGAAGAGCTGCGCGCGACCGTCCTCAGGGAGACCGGCCTCGCGGAGCTTGGCCTGGATGTCGTCCATCGAGGCGCCGTCGAACGCCGGCGTGGCGTAGGTCTCACCGAGGTGCTGACCGGCCCAGCCCAAGAGCGTCTCGAAGATCTGCCCGAGGTTCATTCGGGACGGGACGCCCAGCGGGTTGAGACAGATGTCGACCGGCGTGCCGTCCTCGAGGAACGGCATGTCCTCTTCGGGGACCACCTTCGCGACGACACCCTTGTTGCCGTGACGCCCGGCCATCTTGTCGCCGACCTGAAGCTTGCGCTTCTTCGCGACGTAGACCTTGGCGAGTTGGACGATGCCCGGGGGCAGTTCGTCGCCCATCTGGATCCGGTACTCCTCCTGCTCGGCGGAGCCCGTCACCTCCTGGTGACGACGCTGGTAGTTGGCGAGCAACTTCCAGGCGGCGCGGTTGGTCTCGTCGTCCTTGGTGAACGCCTGGCGGATCTTGAGGTCGGCCGGCTCGATGGCCTTGAAGGCCGTCTTGCTGAGCTTGGCGCCCTCCGAGACCACGACCGTTCCATCGCGCAACTCGACGGCCGAACCCGCCTTCTTGGCGCCCATGAGCGCGAAGAAGCGCTCGTAGAACGACTGCTGCAGGGCCTCGACCTCGCGCTCGAGCTGACGCCCGATCTCCTCCAGTCGCTTCTCCTCCGCCTTCTTGGTGATGGCGTCGGTCTTGCGGCGCGAGAACAACATCGTGTCGATCACGACGCCGTTCATGCCCGGCTTGGCCTTCAGGGACGCGTCCTTGACGTCGCCGGCCTTGTCGCCGAAGATGGCGCGGAGCAGCTTCTCCTCCGGCGTCGGGTCGGTCTCGCCCTTCGGCGTGATCTTGCCGACGATGATGTCGCCGGGATGGATCTCAGCGCCGACGCGGACGATGCCGCGCTCGTCGAGGTCCTTGGTCGCCTCCTCGGAGACGTTCGGGATCTCACGCGTAAGCTCCTCCTCGCCGCGCTTGGTGTCGCGGACCTGGTGCTCGAATTCCTCGATGTGGATCGAGGTAAAGATGTCGTCCTTGACGACGCGCTCCGAGATAACGATCGCGTCCTCGAAGTTGTAGCCCTTCCACGGCATGAACGCGACGAGCACGTTCTTGCCGAGCGCGAGCTCGCCCTTCTCGGTCGAGGCGCCGTCGGCCAGCAACTCGCCCTTTTTGACGCGCATGCCGGCATCGACGGTCGGCTTCTGCGTGACTTGGGTGTCCTGGTTCGTCCGGCGGAACTTGACCAGCGGGTACGTGCGGACGGGCTCCTCGAACGCCGCATCGGCGTCCTCAGGCGTCTCGTCGTAGCGGACAGTGATCTTGGTCGCGTCCACGTACTCGACGATGCCGTCGCCCTCGGCGACCAAGATGGCGCGCGAGTCGCGAGCGATGCGGCCCTCCAAGCCGGTGCCCACGTACGGGGCCGACGGCTGGAGAAGCGGCACTGCCTGGCGCTGCATGTTCGAGCCCATCAGGGCACGGTTGGCGTCGTCGTGCTCTAGGAACGGGATCAGGTTCGCGGCCGGCGAAATGATCTGGTTCGGAGCAACGTCCATGTAGTCGATCTCGTCCGGTGCCACGAGGGGCACGTCGCCCGAGATGCGGGCGCGGATCAAGTCGTTCGTGAACGTGCCCTTTTCGTCGATCGGGGCGTTCGCCTGAGCGATCACCACCTTGTCCTCGTCCTCGGCAGACAAGTACTTGATCTCCTTCGTCACGCGGCCCTTCTTGACGACGCGGTACGGCGTTTCGATAAAGCCAAACTTGTTGACGACGCCGTGGGTGCACAGCGACGAGATCAGGCCGATGTTCGGGCCTTCCGGCGTCTCGATCGGGCAGAGACGGCCGTAGTGCGTGTAGTGGACGTCGCGGACCTCGAAGCCTGCGCGCTCACGCGTTAGACCACCCGGACCGAGCGCGGACATCCGACGCTTGTGCGTCAGCTCCGCGAGCGGGTTGGTCTGGTCCATGAACTGGCTCAGTTGGTTCGTCCCGAAGAAGGTGTTGATCACCGACGAGACGGTCCGGGCGTTGACCAGGTCCTGGGGCGTGAATTTGTCCGCGTCGCGGAGGTTCATCCGCTCCTTGATGGTCCGCGCCATGCGCGCGAGACCGAGCGAGAACTGGCTCTGCAACTGCTCACCCACCGTCCGCACGCGGCGGTTCGACAGGTGGTCGATGTCGTCGACGTTGCTCTTGCCGTTCAGGAGCTTCACCAACTCCGTGATGATGGCGACGATGTCTTCCTTGGACAGCGTAACCGTGTCGGTCTCCTCGGGAAGCCCGAGACGCTTGTTCATCCGGTAGCGGCCGACCGCACCGAGGTCGTAGCGCTTATCCGAGAAGAACAGGCGGTCCAAAAGCGCACGAGCGGCGTCCACGTCGGGAGCGTCCGCGCTGCGCAGCGTCTCGTACAAGTGACGTAGCGCCTCGTCGGACGAGTGCGTCGGATCCTTCTTAAGCGTGTTGAGGAGCGTCGACATGTCGAGGCCCGTGTCGTCGTCCTCGTCGTCGGACGCCTCGCGGCGCAGGATGACGCCAGGAACGCCGGCGTCCTTCAAGATGCCGTAGTCGTCCTCCGTCAGCTCGTGCTCGGCGGGCAGGATGACCTCGCGCTCGGTCCGCTCTTCGAGGACTTCGCCCGTGTCCTCGTCGATGACCTCGTGCTTGATCTCGACCGTGACGCTGGAGGCCAGCGTGCGGCCGATCATCTTCTTGAACGCGCGCTTGTTCGTGATCTCCTCCTGGTCGGCGAGATCGAACAGCGAGACGATCTCGGCATCGGAGGAGTACCCCAGCGCGCGGAGAAGCGTCGTGACCGGCAGCTTCTTCTTCCGGTCGATGTACGCCCACATCACGTTCGCGACGTCGGTTGAGAACTCGATCCACGAGCCCCGGAAGGGGATCACGCGGACGCTGTACAGGTCCGTCCCGTTCGGGTGGACCGACTGGCTAAAGAAGACGCCCGGCGAGCGGTGCAGCTGGCTCACGATGACGCGCTCGGCACCGTTCACGACGAACGTGCCCTTCTCGGTCATCACCGGCAGGTTGCCCAAGTAGACGTCCTGCTGGATGGCCTCCTCGGGCTCGTCCTCGTCCTCGTCCTCCTTGGCGCTCAGGCGGAGCTTCGCCTTGAGCGGCAAGGCGAATGTCAAGCCCTGAGCCAGGCACTCCTCGATAGAGTGCTTGGGTGCCTCGAGGGTAAAATGGAGGTACTCGAGCGTGTAGCGCTCGCGTGTGTCCGTGATCGGGAAGTGCTCCCGGAACGTTGCCTCGAGACCCTTTTTAGGATCGCGCTCCTCCGGGACCAAGTTGGCCTGGAGGAACTCGTGGTAGGACTGAAGCTGGATCTGTAGGAAGTCCGGGAAGTCCTGCGCCGATTTGATCTTGGCGAACGATTGCCGGGTGGACTCTCCGCTGGGCGCCGGCCGGGGCGCTCTCGTGGTCTTGCTCAAGGCGTACCTAGTGTTGGTGACCGCTGGACGCGAGGTGCCCGGCGGAGCCGACCTCGAGGTCGAGGCTCCCGGGCGGCGCCGTCCTCGAGGTCGAGGCGACGCGGGTTCCACCGACCTCGAGGCCGATGGCTACGGACAGGGCAGAACGCGAGGTCCCGCTCGATCCGTGTGTGTGGATTTGGCGGGGTGGGACCGCCTGAGCCACACGCGGCCCGAGCCCTGAGACAGCGTCCCAAAAGGCCCAGGCCGGTTCGTGCAGACGCCCGCCCCTCGCTCGGCAAGGCCGGGAGGGGCGGGCGAGACACCTGAGGCCGACGCGGGGTCGGCCCCCACTTACTTGAGCTCGACTTCGGCGCCGGCGCCCTCGAGCTTGCCCTTGATCTCGTCGGCCTCCTCCTTCGAGACGCCCTCCTTGATCGGGGACGGGGCTCCGTCAACGAGACCCTTGGCCTCCTTGAGACCGAGGCCCGTGATGCCGCGGACCTCCTTGATGACGGCGATCTTGTTGCCGCCAATGCCGGCGAGGATCACGTCGAACTCCGACTGCTCCTCGGCTGCTGCGGCTCCGTCTCCACCGGCCGGGCCGGCCATGACGGCGGCTGCGGCGGCGGGCTCGATGCCGTACTCGTCCTTGAGGACCGTGAGCAGCTCGTTGGCCTCCTTGATGGTGAGGTTGACGAGGCTCTCGGCGATGGTGCTAATGTCTGCCATGTGTTTGGGGTGTTCCTGCGGCGGTCTCGGCCGAAGCTGCGCCGCGTGTTATGGATGAGGGTGCCTCCCCGAGGGTCGTCCTCGAGGACGCGAGGATCAGCCTTCCTCCTTTTCGGAGATCTGCTGGATGACGCTGGCCAAGCCAGAGCCCTGTGCGCCGAGGGCCGACGCAACGTTGGTGATCGGGGCCATGAGGAGCCCGAGGATGTCGGCGAGAAGCTCGTCCTTGCTCTTCAAGGTCGCGAGCGCATCGAGGCTGTTCTCGTCGTAGATCGCGCCGTCGACGAAGGCGCCCTTGAAGCGGGGGATCTCGAGGTCGTTGTCCTCGAGGAACTTCTTGAGCACCTTGGCCGGACCGGCCGGGTCGTTCGTGAACGCGACCGCGGTCGGGCCGCTGAGCTGGTCGATCAGCTCGTCGAACCCACCCTTCTCCTGCATCGCGCGGCGAAGGAGCGTGTTCTTGAGGACCTTGTACTGGACGTCGGCCTCGCGGAAGGCGCGGCGCAGGCCGGTGGCCTGCTCGACGGTCAAGCCCTGGTAGTCGGTGAGGTAGACGGTGTTGGCGTCCTCGAGCTGGCCGGCGATGGCCCCGAGTGCTTCCGTCTTCTGCTCTTTTGTGAGAGACATAGTGTTGGGGAGTCGGGGTTAGCGGACGGCCGAGACGGCAGCGTCGCGGGAGACTGGAACGGCGGGACCCATCGTGGTCGAGAGCGTGACGCTCTTGACGTAGGCGCCCTTGGCCGAGGCCGGGCGGAGCCGGACGATCTCCTTGAGGAAGGCGTCGGCGTTCTCGCGGATCTGGTCGTCCGAGAACGTGCTCTTGCCGATCGAGGTGTGGATGATGCCCGCCTTGTCGACGCGGAAGTCGATCCGACCCGCCTTGACGGCCTCGATGGCCTCGGTCAAGTCGTTGGTCACCGTGCCCGACTTCGGGTTCGGCATCAGGCCACGGGGGCCGAGCACGCGGCCCAGACGACCGACGACCGGCATCACGTCCGGCGACGCGATCAGCACGTCGAAGTCGGTGAAGCCCTCGTTCTGGATCTTGTCGGCGTAGTCGTCCAAGCCGACCATGTCGGCGCCGGCGGCTTCGGCCTCAGCCTGCTTGCCCTCGTTGGTCAAGACGAGCACGCGGACGGTCTTGCCGGTGCCGTGCGGGAGCGCGACGGAGCCACGGACCATCTGGTCAGCGTGACGCGGGTCGACGCCCAAGCGGATGTCGATGTCGACGGACTCCTCGAACTTGGCGCGCCCCGTCTGCTTGACGAGCTGCGCGGCGGTCTCGAGCGGGAGCGCGCCTCCGGCCTCCTCGGTCGCCGCAGCGACGAGCTCGGCGGCCTGGCGGTAGCGCTTGCCTTTCTTTGCCATTGGATTGGGGGTGTTGCGGTGCAGACGCCGGGGTCTCCGGCTCCCGCGGGTGGTTGGCGAGGACTCACTCGAGGACGGTCCGTCCTCGAGGGCGAGCCTCTTTACGCGACGGGAGCGCCCGTCACGGTCAGGCCCATCGAGCGGGCTGTGCCGGCGATCATGCGCGCGGCGTTGTCGAGATCAGTCGCGTTGAGATCCTCGAGCTTCTGCTCGGCGATGTCGCGGCACTGGTCCCACGTCACCTTGCCGACCTTCTCGCGAAGGGGATCGGCGGCGCCGCTCTTGATGTTGGCGGCGTTCTTCAGGAGGACGGCAGCCGGCGGGCTCTTGGTGATGAACGTGAAGCTCTTGTCACCGTAGACCGTGATCACGACCGGGATCACCAAGCCCATCTTTTCCTGCGTCTTGGCGTTGAACGCCTTGCAGAACTCCATGATGTTGACGCCCTTCTGGCCGAGCGCGGGGCCGATCGGCGGGGCCGGCGATGCCTGGCCTGCCTTGATCTGCAGCTTGATGAAGCCGTCGACTTTCTTCGCCATCGTTGGGGTGCGGTGCAAACGCCGAGGTCATTCGGCTCCCGCGCAGGTGAGGCCACGGCACAGCGTGGCGGATCCAGAAGGTACCCGGACACGGTGCAGAAAACGGGCCAGACGACGGGCTTCGCCCGCCTTTCACCGCCGCCGCCCACGTCCTTCTTCGTCCTCGAGGACGTTAGCGTGCTGAGTCTCGCCGGGCGACGAGAGTCTCCCGGACGCCTCGGGCGTGGTCTAAGAATGGGTGTTCCAATCCGAACGCCGCCTCGCCGATCTCGATAGCTCGATTCATGTCCTCGAGGGCGAGCCCGAAGTCCCGCCGGGCTTCGTGGACGCCGGACCGCGCGGTGAGCGCGAACGCGACGTAGGGATGGTCCGGCCCACGACTCTGAATCGTAAGCGCGAGCGACTCGTCGAACAGCGGCTCGGCCTCGTCGGTCTTGCCGAGGCTTAGGAGTGTGACCCCCAGGTTGCTGAGGTTCGACGCCAAATCGACGGCCACGTCGTCACCTTCGAGCTGACGTCGCCGTTCGATCACCTCACGCAGGACGGTCGCCGCGTTCTCGAGTCGGTCCGTCTCGGAGTAGGTGAGCGCGAGCGTGTTGAGGATCGCAAGCCGCTCGCTGGGCTCGATGGCGTGCAGAGAGTCGAGCCGGAGCGCTGCGAGGGCATACCGCTCCGACGCTTCGTAGTCGTCCGTTCGGTAGCGGAGGTTCGCCAACTCCAGCAGAGCGTTGCGGTGGCCTCGAGGGTCCTCCCCTGTTTGCTCGAACAAGTCGACGGCGTCGGACAGTGCCACATCTGCGTCCTCGTACTGGCCCAACGCTCGCTCGACGCGCCCGATCGTCCCCAGCATGGTCGCCAGAACAGCGGGCTCGTCCTCGAGGTCGGTTCGAAGTCTCGAGGCGCCGGCTTCGAGGAGATCGCTCGCGGTGCGCTCTCCGGGGTTCGCACCGGTCGGATCGGGGTCCGCGAACAGCGACTCCAAGAACTCAGCCGTCTTCTCCGCCCTCGAGGCCGAGAGCTCCGCCCGGTCCCGCTCCGCCGCGAGTTGGACGGTGTAGTAGGAGACGCCGGCTACGGCCGTCGTGACCGCGAGAGCGACCGACGCGACGCCAACACGGTGCCTCTTAACGAACCGCCCCGCCCGGTACGACCTCGAGGGCGGCCGGGCCTCGATGGGCTCGCCCGCGATCCAACGCTCCAGATCGGCGCCGAACGCTTCGGCCGACGCGTAGCGCGCCTCGGGCTCCTTGGCCAGCGCCTTGCCACAGATCACATCGAGGTCGCCCCGCAGCCGACGCGCGTCAACGCCGCCGGCCTCGAGGTTAGACACCGCGCTCAGGCGGGGCGCCTCTGTTTTCAAGATGTCGCCCTCGAGGTCGCGCACGCCTTGTTCGACGTCGAACGGACGAGTTCCGGTCAGAACCTCGAAGAGAACGAGACCCAGACCGTAGACGTCGGTCGCCGTGGTCACGTCGTCGCCGCGGACCTGCTCGGGGGCGGCGTAGGCGCGCGTCATCGGGCGCCACTCGTAGAGGGACGTCAAGTGCGAGTCGGCGCCAGGGTCAAGCAGCTTGGCGATCCCGAAGTCCAGCAGCTTGACGGTCCGTCCCTTTTCCCCCGATGCCACCAGGATGTTGGAAGGCTTGAGGTCGCGGTGAACGACGAGTCGGCGGTGCGCGTGGTGGACGGCGGCAGCGACCTCGACGACGAGTCGGACGCGGTCCTCGAGGGCGAGATCGCGGGCGGCCTCGAGGATCTCGACGCCCTCGACCAACTCGAGGGCGAGCCAGGGCCGGCCGGCGGCGGGTCCGCTCTCCTCAGCTCCGGCCGAGATCAGCCGCGCGAT
>NZ_JBARYR010000431.1:0-3133 GCF_049648075.1 Rubrivirga sp.
TGGTAGCCGCCCGCGGTGTCGCCGGCGACGTACGAGTTGAGGTTCTCGAACCGCGCGTACTGGTTCACGAACGCGACCTTAACGTCGCCGATCGGCCCGTTGCGCTGTTTGCCGATCAAGAGCTCGCCCAGGCCCTCGGTCGAATTGCCGTTCTCGTCGACCGTGATGCCGTAGCGCTCGGCGCGGTAGATGAACATGACCACGTCGGCGTCCTGCTCGATCGAGCCGGACTCACGCAAGTCGGAGAGCTGGGGCCGCTTGTCGCCGCCGCGCGTCTCGACCGCGCGGGACAGCTGGGACAGCGCGATGACGGGCACGTCGAGTTCTTTCGCCAATCCCTTGAGCGACCGCGATATCTGGGCGATCTCCTGCTCGCGGTTGCCCGACGTCTGCGACGTCCCGTGCATCAGCTGGAGGTAGTCGACGATGACCAGGCCGATGTCGTGCTCGGCCTTGAGGCGCCGGCACTTGGCCCGCAGCTCCAGGATGCCGAGCCCGGCCGTGTCGTCGATGAAGATGTTGGCGGCCGAGAGCCGGCCGGCGGCGCGGGCCAGCTTGGGCCAGTCGTCGTCGTGGAGCCGGCCGGTACGGGCGCGCTGCGCGTCGACGCGGGCCTCGGACGTTAAGAGACGTTGGGCGAGCTGCTGGGCGCTCATCTCGAGCGAGAAGTACGCCACGCCCGCCGGCTTTTCGGGGTGCAGCGCCGCGTTCCGGCAGATCGCCAGGCTGAACGCGGTCTTGCCCATGGATGGCCTTGCCGCCACGATCACCATGTCGGACGGCTGCCAGCCGCCGGTCATGGCGTCGAGCGACGTGAACCCCGACGGGACGCCCGTGATGCCGCCCTCGCGCCCGTGGATGGACTCGAGGTGCTGCATCGTCTGGTGGACGACCGAGTTCATGTCCACGGCGCCCTTGCGGAGCTGGGACTCCGAGATCTGAAAGATCTCGCGCTCAGCGTTGTCCAACAGGTCGAACGCGTCCGTCGTCGGGTCGAACGCCTGGCCGACGACGCCGGTCATGGTCGTGATGAGCTTGCGGAGCAGGCTCTTCTCGGCGATGATCCGGGCGTGGTACTCGACGTTGGCCGCCGAGGCGACACGCGTCGTCAGCTCCGTCAGGTAGTAGCCGCCGATCCCGTCGAAGTCGCCGCGCCGCTTGAGCTCCTCGGTGAGCGTGATGAGGTCGACCGGGTTGCCACGCTCGAACAGGGCCTCGACGGCCTCGTAGATCCGCTGGTGGCGCGGCTCGTAGAACGCGTCGGCGGGCAGGATCTCGATGGCCTTCGGGATCGCCTCGCGCTCGATCAGCATCGCGCCCAGGACGGACTGCTCGACCTCGGTCGCCTGGGGCGGCATCCGGCCGGCCTGCTGCTGCATCGGCAGCACGTTGAGCGGGCGCCGACGTCCCCCGGCCATCTTCTCGATGGGCACGCCGGGCATGTCCTCGTCGATGCGAAGCGGGCGTTGGGCGAAGTCGTCGGAGTCGGCCATTCGGGGGGAGGGATGGGGGACGGAGGGGCGAAGGGACGAGGGCGCTATCCCTCCATCCCTGATCCCTCTATCCCTCCGTCAGCTGATCGTAACGGGTGCGGAGGAGCTTGACGTCCTCCCAGGTCGGGCGTTTCCACTGCGGGTTGCGCAGGAGCGCCGCCGGATGATAGGTGACCAAGAGCGGAAGTCCGTAGAAGTCCTGGAACGTTCCGCGCAGCGACGCGAGCGACGACTTCTTCTTGAGCAGCCCGTTGCCCGCGCTCTTGCCGACGGCCAGCAGCACCTTGGGCCGCACGAGCGCGATCTGCTTGAAGAGGATCGGCATGTGGGCCTCGACCTCTTCGGGAAGCGGGTCTCGGTTATTCGGCGGCCGGCTCTTGAGGATGTTGCAGATGTAGACCTCGTCCCGCTTGAAGAGGACGGCCTCGAGGATCTTGTCCAGCAACTGGCCGCTGCGTCCCACGAACGGGATGCCCTGGCGGTCCTCGTCGGCGCCGGGCGCCTCGCCGATCACCATCAGGTCCGCGTTAGGATCGCCGGTGCCCAGGACCGGGTTGATCCGCTCCTTGTCGATGGGGACGAGCTCGGTCTCCGAGAGCCAGGCGTAGACCTCGTCGAGCGAGGTCATGTCGTGGAGCGGGGAATCGTCAGGGATGAGGGCCTCGATGCGCTCGTAGGGCGAGAGCGACTCGTCGAGGCTGGGGTCGGGCAGGGCGCCGAAAAGGTCGGGCACGTCGTCGGAGGAGAGTGGACCGTTGTCTACGGCGGCGGGCGCGGTGGGCTCCGGGGTATCGGCGGGCGCGGTCTCGTCCTCGAGGGCGGGACTCCCTGATTCGCCCTCGGGGTCAGCAGCGGGCGCGTCCTCGAGGGCGGTGAGCGACACGGTCTCTGAGATCAGCGGTTGGAGATCGTCCTCGAGGGAGTCGTCCTCGAGGTCAGGAAGCGCGGCCTCCTCGACGAGGACTCGTGCGTCGGTGGTTTTGGCGTCGGCCTGACGGCTCTCGAGGTCGGATGTCTCGTCGATGCCGGGCGAGGTGTCGTCCTCGAGGATGAGTCCGCTCTGCCTCTCAGCCGTCGCCCCCAGCTCCTCTTCCGCCGGCAGGCCGCCGAGGTAGCGGACGGACCCCACGATCTCGCGCTGGACACCGATCAGGTGGCGCGCCTCGCGAAGGAGGTCGCTGAGAGTGGGAGCGACGTCGGCCATGGTCCGGGGGGGGACCGGTCAACATAGAGGGCCGGCCCCGGCCTCGCAACGGAGGTGTGCACAGCGTGGATAAGACTGTGGACAACTCCGTCCTCGAGGACGGCTGGAACGCGGGCGTGCTAGGCTCTGTGCGGAAACGCGGCGCGGAGTAAACGGCGGATGCAGCCGAGCTTGACCATCGCTAGGAACGAGTCGGCCCGCTTGTCGAACCGCGTCGCCAGGCTCCGGTGCTCCTTGAGCCACCCGACCAGGCGCTCGACCGCGTTCCGGCGTGCGTAGAGCGACTTGTCCAGCACCGGAGGGCGCCCGCGACGCCGGCGTCTCTTCCCCGGGGCCAGCCTGCGCTCCGGGATCACAGCTCGGATGCGGCGCTCGCGCAACCACGCCCGGATGCGCCCGGCGTCGTAGCCCCGGTCGGCGAGCAACCACCTCGGGC
>NZ_JBARYR010000432.1:0-2316 GCF_049648075.1 Rubrivirga sp.
GGCGGGGCCGCACCGGGCCGCGCCGTCGCGCGGACGGTCAGCTTAAAATCGCCCTCTTCGACTTTGACCTCGTCGAGGCCGCTGTCGGCGACCATCTCGAGCAGGCGTTGGATCTTGTCGAGGTCCATGTCCATCGGGTACGGGGCACGCGGGAGGGCCTCGAAGCTACGAACGCTCGCACGTTAGAAGCCGGCCAGCATCGCCGCCTCAGCGGCGCTCCTGTCCATGCCCAGGTTCTCGAACGCCTCTTGAGCACGTTGTGCAAACGGTCGAGCGGCATCGGGATCGCCACCCTCAGACAGGGCCCGCGCAAGCCTGAGCGCTACGATCGCACTCTCGCGTGGCCTGTCCCCGTCGTCTAGGAGGCGCAAGGCCTCTCGGTACAGGTCTAGAGCTTGCGCTCGATCGGTCTCCACAAGAGCATCAGCGAGCGTTGCCGCTGGAATTCCGCTCAACGGCGAATCGGCCGAGTAGGCGTTCCGGTACGCCGCGACGACCTCCAGGAGCTCCTCTACACCCTCAGACCTCCCCATCGCCGAGAGCGCCTTTGCTCGTTCCATTCGCAGCCGAAAGCCTTCGATATGCTCCGCGCCATATTGCCCGCGGTGGGCTGCAATCCCGGGGGTGAGCATCTCGACCACGGCCTCATACTCACCCGTTTCGAGCAGGACGTACGTTCGGTAGCGCTCGATCACTGAGGCCGCAGCGTCACGACCCGGCTCTTGCGAGATCGCGTATCCCTGATCAATCGCCACCCGAGCCTCGTCTGTTCGCTCAACGCTCCATAGTGCCGCGCCAAGGTCGGCGTACGCGCGCGAAGACAGCCACGCCCACCGCTCGGCCTCCGGGGTATCCTTAGCCGTGTCCAAATGCCGGGCGAGGACCGCCGCCTGTTGAAGGGCTTCGATTCCTTCCTCTGACGCTCCGGACGCTTTGAGCACCTTCCCGAGCTCGCCTTGCACGTAGGCGTAGTAGTAGCTCTCCTCTCGGCCAAGAGTCTCAAGAATCCCGAGGGCCTCTCTCAATGGCTCAGCGGCCTCGGCAGGCCTCCCAATCATGTTTCGCGCAGTGCCCAACGTTGCGAGGTGATCTAGTCGGAGAGCGAGGACGGGAGGCAGTGTCGTCGTTGGCATGGAGACGGCCCGCGCGGAGAGCCGCTCCGCAAGCTGGAACTTCCCACGGTTGAGATACACCCCGGCGAGCGCTCCGCTCAGAGCCGCTCGCGTCCGTTGGTTTTCCATGGTGTCGACGGAGGCCACGAGCCGATCGAGCATCACGGACGCCCTCATCGTATCGGACCCGACTCGGCTTGGGTTTGCCGCATCGAAAGCGGCCGAGAACGCTCCGATTCCATCAACGAAGTTGGCAACCTCGGCTTCAGCAGCGTCTCGCTGACGTTCCGCCTCAGCTGCCTGCCACAGTGCCGCGCCCGCGCCTCCCAAGACGGCTACGAGCGCCAGGGCAGCCGTCGCCACGAGCGCCCGGTTCCGCCGCACGAACTTGGTGACGCGGTACGCCCTCGACTCGGGCCGGGCCGCGATGGGCATTCCGTCGAGATGACGCCGGATGTCTGTGCCTAGCTCCGCGGCGCCTCGGTAGCGACGCTCGGGGTCGGTGCGCAGCGCCTTGAGGACGATCCGGTCAACGTCGCCGCGGAGCCGACGCCGCAGGCGGTCCATCGTCGTGGATCGGAGGGCTCCCGTGTCGTTGGCTGCGCCGACCTGGCGGTTGTCGAGGGTGAGATCGTCCTCGAGGACGGGACCTGCTGGGTCGGGCGGGACGCGGCCGCCGGTCGGGGCGCGGGCCGTGACGGCGTCCGATGGGCGCGTAACGTCGCCGCCAGGCTGGGGCCGCGTGCCCGTGAGCAGCTCGTACAGCAGCACACCGAGCCCATATACATCTGTTGCCGTCGTGATCGGGCCGCCCTCGAGCTGCTCCGGCGCCGCATAGGCCGGGGTCAAAAGCGGCTTGCCCGTCTGGGTGCGAACGCCGCTGTCGTCCTGGAGGAGCTTCGCGATGCCGAAGTCGAGCAGCTTGACGCGCGTCTCGCCCTCGAGGGCGGCGACGAGCACGTTGGACGGCTTGAGGTCGCGGTGGACGACCAAGCGGGCATGGGCGAATGCGACGGCGTCGCAGACCTCGGTGAACAAGGCTAGCCGGTCGTTGACGCCCAGGCGACGGCGGTCGCAGAAGTCGGTGATCGGCTCGCCGTCGACGAACTCCGTGGCGAGGTAGGGGCGGCCGTTTGCCTCAACCCGCCGTTGCCGATCGGGCGCGACGCGCGCCAGACCTCTCCCATCCCGCCCTGCCCCACCT
>NZ_JBARYR010000433.1:0-4316 GCF_049648075.1 Rubrivirga sp.
GACCTACGTGCGCCTCGGCGACCTCGCCGCTACGGGCGGGCGGCGCGCGGAGGCCGCTGGCGCCTACCGCGCTGCGATCGACGAGTACAACGCCGCATTGGGATCTGGTACCGGTATGGTCCGGGACCTGCGAGCCAAGCTGGTGGCGCTTGAGGGTCGGTAGTGACCTGCTGCCGTTCCGACCCGGAGCGTCTGCGCCCCGACGTGTGGACGTGCCAGGCTACGCCTTACGGCGCACGACGTAGCGGAGGACGACGACCCCGCAGTCGTACGCCTTCGTCTCCTCCAGGTCCAGCATGACCTGCCCCGCGCCGACGCCGAACAACGGGATGCCGGACCCGAAAACGACCGGGTTCAACTTCACCACCACGCGGTCGATGAGGCCCGCGCCCGCGAGCTGGCCGGCGAGCTCTCCGCCGCCGCACAGCCACACCGGAGCGTCAGCCGCCGCCATCAGGTCGCGGACGAACTCGACGGGGTCCTCGCGAACGATCTCGACAGCAGAGTCCGGGCTTTCAGCCATCGTTCGCGAGAAAACAACCTGCCGCATCGTCGGGTACGGACTCGTCTTCCCCTCTTTCAACCCAACGTCGTACGTTTTCCGCCCCATCAGGACGGTCCCAAAGGCGTCGAGGTCGGCGAGAAAATCGCCGACGACGGCCTCGTCCCAGGAGAACCCCTCGAACGAGCCGTCGTCGTGGGCGATGAAGCCGTCGAGCGTCGCGGCGACGTGGTAGGTGACGTGGTAGGTAAGGTCATGGTCATTCATAGCGGTAACAGGATTCGGGATCAGGATGGGTGCGAGTACGCCAGTTTATCCCGGGCGAACGACGACGCCATCCGGCCGAGCGAGAGGTCGCCGAAGACGGCCTGGCGGAAGGCGCCGCGTCCGAGGACGCCGCCGGGGCGCGTGACCTCCGCCAGCCGCAGCTTGTGTCGGCTCAGGTGGGTCCGTCCCCGCAGTACATCGCGGAACTCGGCCGGCATCCACTCGACCGCTTCCAGCGCGTGGTGCAGCGCCTGTACCGTGCCGTCGACGGCCTCAGCATCGGCTGGGTCTGTGGCCAGCACGTGGTCCGTGAGCCCGTCGGAAAGCGCCTGGAATCCCTCGAAGCCGCCGCCGACCAGACTGAGGCGGGCGAGGCCAGCCGTGTAGGCGTCCCGGTCCATGCCGGTCTGGAAGCGGAGAGCCAGGAGGCGCGAGAACTCGGCGTAGGCACCGAGCAACCACAGGACCGAGACCGGCTTCCAGAGACGGGCATCGTGCCACGAGGCCATTGACGCCGCTACGATCCGGTCGTTCGCGGCGAGAAACCGCGCCTGAGCCTCCGCCAATGTCTGCAACGCCGTCGCGGGAACGATGCCGAGTCGGCCGTCCGGCCGTCGCGTGGCCAGAAGCGCGTGCGCGAGCAGCGCCACGCCGTGGAGCGACGCGTAGAGCCCCTTCGAGAAGAGGGGGTCCACGAACCCGGCCGCCATCCCGACCAACGCCCACCGCTCGCCGACCGTCCGGGTCGGCCGGTGCTGGATCCGGCCGGTCCGTGTCCACGGCCGGACCGACTGGGCGCCGGCGAACACCTCGGTGAGTGCGGGGAAGCGGGACATGAAGGCTCGAAACTCCACTTCGGGCGCGAGATCAGACCGGTCGGGCCACACGCGCGGGTCGAGCACCAACCCAACGCTCGTGAGCGGGTTCGTCGACCGGCGGTGGTTGCCGAACGGGATCCGCCAGAGCCACCCTCCGGGGAATACGTCGTGGATCGTGCCCTCCTCCATCCGGAACGGCAAGCGGTGGGCCGTCCTGCCGCTCGGCGCCACGCCGACCATATGGGTGAAGAGGGCTCGGCTGTGCGTGCGCAGACCCGGATCGGGCGGTGCGAGTCCGAGTTGGCGGACGAGCACGGAGCGTGGTCCGGTGGCGTCGGCGACGAAGCGGGCGCGGACCTCTCCCGCTGAGGTTTCGATTCGGACGTGCTCCGCGTCTAGGTCCACGCGCTCTACGCGCGTCCGCTGCCGCACGTCGGCGCCGTAGCGGACGGCGGCGTGCACGAGAGCCGCGTCGGCGTCCTGGCGGAAGAGGTGGAGCTCGTGACCGTGGGGCTCGCGGGGGATCACGGCCTGCAACGTCTGGAGCGGATCGGACGAGTCGTGGCGACCGCCCTCGTCGTGCCGGACAAACCCGAAGTGGCGCTTGACGCCGTGGCTCGTCCCTGCACGGCAGAGGTAGGGCTCCGCCGAGAAGTAGGCCAGCTCAGGCACGTCGTAGAGCGCGGCGAGCGCGCGCAACATCTCCGACGTTTCTAGGATCATCGACTCGCCGATGGCGAACCGCGGGTGCGTCCCGGCCTCGATCAGGACGACCGACATCCCCTCCCGGGCCAGGATGGCTGCCAGCGCGGACCCGGCGAACCCGGAGCCGAGGACGGCGACGTCGAAGAGTCTAGATGACACAGTAGCTTATGTTGCCTGGGCAACAAAGTACGACACGATGCCCTCCAAATCAATCTGCGGTCACGGTGTCACTCACCGCATCGGTGATCGAGCCGAGGACGTCGGAGAACGTGCCGATCGCGTCTGGAGAGACGCCGGAGAACAGCTTCCCCCTTTCCTCAACGACGGCCCCGAGCAGGGTTTCCACTTGTGCCTGCCCCTCTGCCGTCAGCTTGAGGAGCATCCTGCGGCCGTCCTCGAGGTCTGGCGTGCGTGCTACAAGCCCGGCCGCGACGAGCCCTGTGACCTGGCGCGACACGTTGGGCCGGTCGTCAAGGACGGGATCGGTCAGCTCGGACTGGCTCCGGCCGCCGCGCTCGAACAGGCGGAACAGCAAGAACCACTGCTCGGGCGAGACGCCCGGCGCGGACGTGGCGAGGACGCGCGTGAGGTGTACTCGGAGGAGCCGCGCCAGCCGGTGGACGCGGTAGGCCAGGGCAACGTCGAGCGACGACACGTCGGCGATAGGGTCGGGGGAGTCAGGCATCGGCAGCGGGGGGACGGGTCTACGATAGCGCTCACGAGCGGCGGCCACTTGGCAGCCCCACCCTTCATCCCGCACGGCCATCGGGTTTGTGTGGCACGTCCGCTGCGTCGGTCGGCACCGTCACAGCCGGACCGTCAGGTGACGGCGTACGCGGGAGTGGTGGTCGAACTCGTCGGCCACGCTGTAGGCCAAGAGCAGGTGGACCGTCGTCCCTTGGCGCAGGTCGTGCGACCACTCATGGGCCGTAGCAGCGGGCAGGGTGAACGAGATCTCGGTGGTGCCGTCGCGCTCCGTCCCACTCGGCTGGCTCAAATCGGACACGCCGCCCACGTCCTCGATCGGCCGATGGTCTCCGGGCGCTACGACGGTGCGGTCCGACACAATCGCCTCACCGTTGACGAAGGCGCCCATCACCAGGCGTGTCCCGGTGAGCTCGGCGACCTCGTTGAAACCGATGGCTACCCAGCCGGTTGTCGGCGCCTGCACGTGACACCGAAGCTCGCCGCCAATGTGGGCCCACGAAAACGTGATGCCACCAGACGACACTGTGCCGATCGGGGTGGGCGGCGGACTGGCAGGTGTACACATTGAGATCCCCAGCAGCAGGATGGGGAGCAGAAGAACGCGGCAGACCATTGGATCGATTGGCGACGAAGGGAGTGGAAGCTCAAGGGACTGAATATACGTTGCCTAGGCAACGTATCAGTTTCCCTCCCTTCACAGACAGTTTTCACCGACTGGCAGGAGCGCCCAGTCACTGACGGACTGCGTTCCCACGCCCGTCCCATCCCCAAGAAAGAACCCCTGGTGTGGTCCCGTCTCTTCGCCGGTACCCGGAAGATGCTCCGCGTGGGCACCGCCAGCCCGGCAGACGGTTTGGGGTTGGGCGTCCGAGAGGTGGCCGTCGGTCACGAGGTACTCCGGGAGTGTCGGACGGTAGGCGCTGGGCGGTGCCGTGGCCGCCGCCATCGCGGCCGACTCAACGAGCCGCGTCGGGTGGGGACACGCGCCGGGGACATGGACGCTTGGGCGGTAGGCGTCGAGCACGCTTGCTGTGAGCGCGCCCTGGGTGTCCTCGACGGCGGTCTCGACCGCCAGAGGCCGCGCGTCCGCGAAGGGCCATGCAGGCACCGTCTGACGCACAGGCGCGACCGACGCCTTTGGACGCGGCGCCGACGTGCCCAGACGGGCTACGCGGGGTGCGAGGAAGGCGAAGAGATCGAGCTGTTCGACCTGAGTTGCTATCGCGGTCGTTGCGACGTGAGAAGCGGAAGGAGCCACGGGATTTTCGGGTGGCACGAAGTGCGGAGCCTTCCGGGCACTCCCCGGTGGGCTCCGG
>NZ_JBARYR010000434.1:0-2237 GCF_049648075.1 Rubrivirga sp.
GGGCTCGCGGTACCGGCTGCGCGAGGGGCGCGCGGTGACGCTCGACCCGGGCCAGCCGCTGGCGGACGAGCCGTTCCTGGCCGTCGGCGACCTCGATGACCGGCGCGGCGGCGCCCGCCCGTTCCTGGCCGCTCCGATCTCGGCCGACGAGATCGAGGTCGCGTTCGAGAGCCAGATCATCGAGGACGACGAGGTCGGCTGGGACGACCGGGCGGGGCGCGTGGTGGCGAAGCGGGTCCGGCGCTTGGGCGCGGTCGTTCTGCACGAAGCCTCGATCCGCACGCCTCCGCCCCACCTCATCTCGGTCGGTCTCGTCCAAGGCGTCCGCGCTCGCGGCCTGGGCGTGCTCCCGTGGTCGAAGCCGGCCTCGAGGCTGCGCGAGCGGATCGCGTTCCTCCACCGACATCGTGGGGACGACTGGCCCGACGTGGGCGACGCGGCTCTCTTAAACGACCTCGAGGGCTGGCTCGGGCCGTACCTCGCGGGCATGAAGCGGCTCTCCGACCTGGGCCGGCTCGACCTCGGGCCGATCCTGCTCGCGCTCGGACCGGCGACGGCGCGGACGGACATCGACCGGCTGGCCCCGTCGCACGTGACGGTCCCGAGCGGGTCGGTCCGCCCCATCGACTACTCGGATGGGGCGCCGGTCCTAGGCGTCCGTCTCCAGGAGGTCTTTGGCTTGGAGGACACGCCGCGCGTCCTGGAGGGCCGGATGCCGGTCGTGATGCACCTGCTGAGCCCGGCGCAGCGGCCGGTCCAGGTCACGACGGACTTGGCCTCGTTCTGGCGCGACGCGTACTTCGACGTCCGCAAGGACCTTCGAGGGCGGTACCCGAAGCACCACTGGCCGGAGAACCCGCTCGAAGCGACGCCGACCTCGAGGGCGAAACGCCGGCGCTAGCGACCTCAAGGCCGGATCGTCGCAGCTACGGGAACCGCCGGTAGATCTCACGCCGGTGCATGAAGCGCAGCACCACAATCGTGTCTTCTTCCAGCTTCAAGCCGAGCCGGTAGTCGCCGATGCGGACGCGGTAGTAGTCGCTCCACCCTTGCATCCGCTTCACGTTCGTCACCGCGCCGAACTCCTCCGCCGCTTCGACCTGCTCGATCACCTGCCGAAGTCGAGACAGCAGTTGCGCGTCGCCTCGGAGCTTCTTCAGGTCTCGCTCGAAGCTCTTGCGGAAGACGACCCTCAACTCCCGCCCTCGAGGAGATCGAAGATCCGCTCGCGACTGACCTCTTCGGTCGCTTCACCTTCGTGCATCGCCTCCCCAAAGGCGATGTCTTCGATCACGTCAGCGACGACGGCGCGGAGCAGGTCCTGCTGCTCGGAGACGGCCTCGACCAAGGCTTCCTTGAGCGCCTGCTTGAGCGCGTCTTCGGGAATGCTGACGTCGGGCATGGCTGAACGGAGGGCGTCGGACGTACCGAACGATAAGGAAAGCGGCCGGTTCGATCGCTCGGAATGCCACTGGCCGGAGAACCCGCTCGAGGAGACGCCGACCTCGAGGGCGAAACGGCGGCGGTAGCGACCTCGAGGTCGAACACTCCTGGGGCGCTCAGGCCCCGCAGCGGCAGAGCAGCCGTCTCACGCCGCGATGGCTGGGATCGCCGTGACTGAGAAGGAACCGAGGTCTGCCCGCTCACTTGCGTGCTCGACCGTCATCCCGATCACGTTCCCGTCCCCGTCGTAGTCCAACACTACGTCCGGAGCCATCTCGCCCGCGTCGGCGCTTGGGCCGGGACGAAGCGCGATGTAGAGCGTGTCCGTGTCAGGGAAGTACTCGAACGTCATGACTCGCGGGGCTTAGGGGGACGGTCAGGAAAGGCGTTGTGGAGCGTCTCGCGGTCCTCCAACGCTACGACGCGGAGGTACTTGCCAATCGCGGCTACGGAGTGCCGTCGTCTCTGAGGCGCCACCGATCCCGAGGGGAAACGGCGGCGGTAGCGACCTCGAGGACGTGCCTCGACCGTGTTACCCATGTGGCCGGCCTGATCTGTCACCTATGTGACCGGCTCCTACAGGGTATTGAGTCACCTGTAGAGCTCACGGGCCACCGCCTCGTACTCGTCGCCGGGCGTCCACTGCACGCGCTCCGGCGCGTCCGCCACCCGCCGCGCGATCTCCACGAACGCCGTCGCGAACCGGGCGAGGTAGCCGTAGTCGAGGTCGTCGGGGCCGTCGGCGGGCTGGTGGTACCGGTCGGCCACGCCAACGTCGCCGAACGACCAGGCGC